>NZ_RZOL01000460.1:0-4497 GCF_004022985.1 Mesorhizobium sp. M7A.F.Ca.ET.027.02.1.1
TGGCCGATCTGTTCAGCGTCGATGAACCGGAAAAGACCCCGCCCGGGCGGCCGCTGGCCGACAGGCTGCGGCCGAGAAACCTTGGCGAGGTCGTCGGCCAGGAGCATCTGACCGGCCCTGACGGCGCGCTGACCCGGTTGATCGGTTCCGGCTCGCTCGGCTCGATGATCTTCTGGGGGCCGCCCGGCACCGGCAAGACCACCGTGGCGCGCCTGCTTGCCGGCGAAACCAGCCTGGCCTTCGAGCAGATATCGGCTGTCTTTTCCGGCGTCGCCGACCTGAAAAAGGTGTTCGAAGCGGCCAAATTGCGCCGCACCAATGGCCGCCAGACCTTGCTGTTCGTCGACGAGATCCATCGCTTCAACCGTGCCCAGCAAGACAGCTTTCTCCCGGTCATGGAGGACGGGACAGTCGTGCTGGTTGGCGCCACGACCGAAAACCCGTCCTTCGAACTGAATGCCGCTTTGTTGTCACGCGCGCGCGTTCTGGTCTTCCATTCGCTTGGCGAGGAGAGCATCTCCAAGCTGATGGTGCGGGCGGAGGAGACCGAGGGCAGGGCGCTGCCGCTCGACGACGAGGCGCGGACCATGCTCATCCGCATGAGCGATGGCGACGGCCGGGCCTCGCTGACGCTCGCGGAAGAAGTCTGGCGGGCAGCCAAACCCGGCGAGGTCTTCGATCCCCAGGGACTGCAGCGCATCGTCCAGCGCCGCGCGCCGATCTACGACAAGGGCCAGGACGGCCATTACAATCTGATCTCGGCGCTGCACAAATCGGTACGCGGTTCAGACCCTGACGCGGCTCTCTACTATCTCGCACGCATGTTCGATGCCGGCGAGGATCCGCTCTATCTAGGCCGCCGGCTGGTGCGCATGGCGATGGAAGACATCGGCCTTGCCGACCCGCAGGCGCTTGTCGTCGCCAATGCCGCCAAGGATGCCTATGATTATCTTGGCTCGCCCGAGGGCGAGTTGGCGTTTGCCGAGGCCACCGTCTATCTCGCCACCGCGCCCAAATCCAACGCCGTCTACAATGCTTTCAAGGCTGCCACGCGGGCCGCGAAGGAACACGGCTCGCTGCTGCCGCCCAAGCACATCCTCAACGCACCGACAAAGCTGATGAAAGAGGAGGATTACGGCGCCGGCTATCGTTACGACCATGACGAGCCGGATGCCTTTTCGGGGCAGGATTATTTTCCCGAGAAGATGGGCCGCCAGACCTTCTATGATCCGCCAGAGCGCGGCTTCGAGCGCGACATCAGGAAGCGGCTCGACTATTGGGCGAAGCTGCGCAAGGAGCGGGAGTAGCAGGCTTGCGTGAGGCCGTTGACCAGATCCACCAGGCAGCCAGCCGGCCACGATAGCAGGGCCGTTGTGTGGTAACCCAAAAAACCTTATCAAGGCGCACGACCGGGCGGTGGTCGTTGCCGTGATTTGGGCACTTCATTCGCAACAGGATCGCGCTCCGCGCGTGGAAAAATGACAAAAACCCTTCGCAAGTCCCTTCGCAAATTCGCCATTGCCATCCCGCTTCTCGCCCTTGGCTTCTATTTCATTCCCATCCTGACGACGATCTTCATCATCTGCGGCCTGATCGACGTGCTGCGCAACGACCGCAAGGATCTGTCGCTGTTCTCAGGCTATTTTCTCGGCAACGGCCTGTTCACCTGGCTGCTTTCGCCGTTCAATCTGCTGGTCGACCTCTTGTGCTACAGAAATCCAGGTGTCTGGAAGCTGGAGCAGTTTCCCGCCGACTATCAGCGCGAGGTCAACGAGGTCCTGGACATCTTCAAGGCGCGCAAGGATGAGATCATTGCCGATATCGACGCCAATTTCGGCGCCGGCCGGCGCGGCATGTATGTCTACCAGTGGTACGGCAAGCACAGGATCGACAACGTCGCCGAGTTCAACAAGGATTTCAAATACATCAAGACCATAGCCGTTTCCGTCTTCAGCAAGCGCGAATCGACCTCCTGGCATTTCGGCCCGCTGCGGCTCAGCCTGCGCATCCTCTACAATCTGATCCCGGTTAAGTCGGAGATTTTCGTCGAGTGCGGCAACGTCAAGAATTATTGGTACGACAATCCGCTGTTCATCTTCGACGACACGCTGCTGCATCGCTCGGTCAACGAGTATGACGGACGCCGCTACTGCGTGTTCATGGACATCATCCGGCCGTCTCCGGTTCCCAGACTGATCGCGGGCATGCTCTCAATCGTCTCGGTCAGCGTCGAGCGCATCAATTCCATGTTCTACAAGAACTGGAAGATGATCGGTTCGACCAAGCCGAAGAATGCCGAGACGACCTGAGCAGGCAATCGCTCAATGCAGCTGGCGGCATCGGCTGAATTTGAATAGCCCGGGGAAGTACCGAAGATGTTCAATCTGCTTCTCGTCGTCGTCGGTGGCGGCATCGGCGCCGGAATTCGTCACCTTGCCAACATCGGCGCGCTGCGTTTTGTCGGCCCCAGCTATCCCTGGGGCACGATGGCCATCAACATCATTGGCTCCTTCGCCATGGGGCTGTTCATCGCCTCCATGATGCGCCGTGGCGGATCGAACGAGGTCAGGCTGTTCGTTGCTACCGGCATTCTCGGCGGCTTCACCACCTTCTCCGCCTTTTCGCTCGATTTCGCGACGCTGTGGGAGCGGGGAGCCACGCTGCCTGCGCTGGGTTATGCCCTTGCCAGCGTCATTGGCGCCATTATCGCCCTGTTTCTGGGACTTTGGCTCGCAAGAAGCCTGCCTTAGTGCTATTGCCGCGCCAAGAACAGGCCGAGCTTCGCTCGGGAAACGGATAAGCGACAAAAAACATGGCAGGCGTTGAACAGATCACGGTGGAGGCCGGCGAGGCGGGCATGCGGCTCGACCGCTGGTTCAAGACCCATTTCCCGGGCCTTGGTTTCGGCCATTTGCAGAAGCTTCTGCGCTCCGGCCAGATCCGCGTCGATGGCGGCCGGGTCAAGGCCGACACCCGTGTCGAGCCCGGCCAGATGGTTCGCGTCCCACCGCTCGAGGTCGACAAGAAGGGCGAGAGTGCGCTGACCGGCCACTCGATCCGCAACCAGGGTGATGCCGATGTCCTGTCGAAAATGCTGATCCATGAAGATCCCAAGGTTTTCGTCTTCAACAAGCCGGCGGGCCTTGCGGTGCAGGGCGGCTCGGGCGTCACCCGCAATGTCGACGACATGCTGGAGGCCTGGCGCAGCCAGAAGGGCGAGAAGCCCAGACTGGTTCACAGGCTCGACCGCGACACTTCGGGTGTTCTGGTCGTCGCCCGCACCCGGCTGGCCGCCATGAAGCTCTCGGAAGCGTTTCGCGCCCGCGAGACCAAGAAGACCTATTGGGCGCTGGTCAAGGGCGTGCCGCCCAAGCGCGAGGACAAGATCTCAACCTGGCTGATCAAGGAGCCGACGCCGGACGGTGACCGCGTGCGGGTCGCTGCGCATGGCGAAAAGGGCGCCGATCACGCCGTCTCCTACTACCGCATCATCGAGCAGGCTGCGCAGACGATGACCTGGCTTGAAATGGAGCCCTATACGGGCCGCACCCACCAGCTTCGTGTCCACGCCGCCTACATCGGCTGCCCGATCCTGGGCGATCCGAAATATTTCGAGGCCGACACCAACTGGGACTTTCCAGGGGGCATTCAAAACCGCCTGCATCTGCACGCCCGCCGCATCATCATTCCGCATCCCGACAAGGGCGTCATCGATGTCACCGCGCCAATGCCGCCGCACATGCGCCAGAGCTGGAACCTGATCGGCTTCGACGACGCCAGCGCGGAGGACTGATCGTGAGCGGCGCCAGTGACGCGCTCGACCGGCGCGACACGGTCGACATGGCCGCCGCCGCCATCATGGTCGGGCTGACCTTTTCCTGGGGGTTGAATTACGTCGCCGCCAAGATCTCCTACGCTGGCTATGACCCGGTCTTCCTGTCGATCGCGCGCTCGATCATCGGCGGCCTATGTGTCTTTGCCTGGTGCCGGTGGCGCGGCATCGCGCTTTTCACGCGCGACGGGACCTTGCTCGCCGGCATCGTGGTTGGCGCGCTTTTCGGCATCGAGTTCCTTTGCCTTTATGTCGGCCTGGAGCATACGACCGTTGCCCGCAACACGCTGCTGGTCAACACGATGCCGTTCTGGATGCTGCTCGGCGGCCATTTCCTGCTCGGTGAGCAGATCACATTGAGGAAATTCCTTGGCCTGCTGCTGGCCTTTGCCGGCCTTGTCGCGGTGTTTTCCGACAAGCTTGGCGGCGGCGGAGACATGCTGTTCGGCGATCTGCTGAGCCTTGGCTCCGGATTCTTTTGGGCTTTGACCAACATCCTCATCAAGCGCTCGAAGCTGGTCGAGGCGAGCGCCGAGAAGCTTCTGCTTTACCAGCTCGCCGGGGCAGCGATCGTCGGGGTCTTGGTGCTGCCTCTCGCCGGCCCGCCCGTTCGCGACCCAACCGTGCTGCCGACCTTGGCGCTGCTCTTCCAGGCTGTCTACATC
>NZ_RZOL01000461.1:0-4492 GCF_004022985.1 Mesorhizobium sp. M7A.F.Ca.ET.027.02.1.1
CAATGACAGCGCCCCTCTCCCCGTCACTATACGGGGAGAGGATGCCGGCAGGCAGGTGAGGGGCGGCGCCGAATTTCCGCCAGGGAAGACTCGGAAAACGCACTCCTCGCTCATCTATCTATTCTTCCCCCGCAGGGCAACGATGGCCGCCGCCGTTTCCTCGATCGAGCGGCGGCTGACGTCGATCATCGGCCAGCCATGGCGCGTGCAGATCTTGCGGGCATAGGCGAGCTCCTCGCCGATTGCGGCGCGGTCGACATAATCCGATGCCTCATACGAGCCGCTGTTGCCGAGGATGCGATTTTGCCGGACATGCGAGATGCGCTCGGCGGTGGCGATCAGCCCGACGATCAGCGGCTTGCTGGCGGCAACCAGGCTTTCCGGCACCGGCACGCCGAGCACGATCGGGATGTTGGCGGTCTTGATGCCGCGATTGGCGAGATAGATGCTGGTCGGCGTCTTCGACGTGCGAGAAATGCCGATCAGCACCACATCGGCATCGTCCATGTTGAGCGGCAACTGGCCGTCATCATGGTCCATGGTGAAATTGAGCGCGTCGATGCGGCGGAAATACTCGGCGTCGAGGACATGCTGGGCGCCGACGCGGCGGCCGGCCGGGGTGCCGAGATAGGACTGGAACACGGTCAGCACCGGCTCCAGCACCGATACACAGGGCAGGCCCATGGCCGCGCAGCGCTCGTCGATGCCGCGCGCCAGCTTCTGGTCGACGACCGTATAGAGGATGATGCCCGGTTCCTCCTCGATGTCCTCGAACACCTTCGCCACCTGCTTTTCGGTGCGGATAAGCGGATAGATATGCTCGATGGCGCGCGCATCCTTGTACTGCGCCGAAGCCGCCCGGCCGGCGGCGAGCAGCGTTTCGCCGGTCGCGTCGGAAATCAGGTGCAGGTGGAAGAAGCTCTGGGGTTTGTTCACAGGGGGTCACCTGGGGCTGTGGGCTTCTGTGGATAAAGCGGGATGAAAAGACTGGCCTGTCGGAGGCGACTGTATCAGATGGCAGTTTGTCCACAATTCGATGCGCTGTCAGCTTCGTCGGGCGATTGGGGACAAGTTTGGGGACGGCTTTTTTCGACTACGGTCCGTCCACAGGACCCGCCTTTCACCGCAATGCCTAACGCTTTGACTCGATTGATGAATTCCGAGCCATCCCCAGAACCCTACATCTGGGAAAAAGAAGCACGCGACAATATGTTGGCTGGTGTTTTCCGGGGCAAAGCGGGACAGGTGACAACCACCAGAACCAACAGACTCTTAGAATCAGAAGAATCTTAGATATAAGAATCTTTGATTATAGAAGAGGCTGGGAGAAGCGAGCGCCCGATGCCCCAGAACCGGATCATGCTGGATGTCCTGAAGGGCAAGGCTCATTTTCCGCCTCCGCTCTGGATGATGCGTCAGGCCGGACGCTATCTGCCGGAGTATCGGGAGACACGCAGGCGAGCAGGCTCGTTCCTGGACCTCTGCTACGATCCCGACCTTGCGGTCGAAGTGACCTTGCAGCCGATCGAGCGTTTTGGTTTCGATGCCTCGATCCTGTTTTCCGATATCCTTGTCGTTCCGCATGCGCTTGGCCGTGACGTTCGCTTTGAAGAGGGCAGAGGGCCGCTGCTGACGCCGATCACCGCGCCGGAGATTTTGGCTCTGGAAGGCAAGGTGTTTCACGTGAATCTCGAACCGGTCTATGAGACGGTTCGCCGGTTGCGGGCCAAACTGCCCGAAGAGACAACCCTGATCGGCTTCTGCGGCGCGCCGTGGACGGTGGCGACCTACATGATCGCCGGTCATGGCACGCCCGACCAGGCGCCGGCGCGGCTTTTTGCCTATCGCGAACCGGTGGCCTTTCAACGATTGCTGAAGGTGCTTGCCGAACATTCGGCCGCCTATCTCATCCGCCAGATCGAGGCGGGTGCGGATGTGGTGCAGATATTCGATTCCTGGTCCGGCGTGCTGGACGATGAGAGTTTCGACCTGTTCTGCGTTCAGCCGATGGCCGAGATCGTTGGCCGGGTGCGGGCGGTTCATCCCGATGTTCCGATCATCGGTTTTCCCAAGGGTGCCGGTTCGCGCTACCGGACATATCGACAGAAGACCGGCGTGACGGCGCTGGGGATCGACTGGACGGTACCCCTGATCGCAGCGAAGGAATTGCAGCGCTCGGGTGCGGTTCAGGGCAATCTCGATCCCTTGCGGCTCGTGGCTGGCGGCAAGGCGCTGTCGGATGGCGTCGAGGCGATCCTGAGGGCGCTGGGAGACGGGCCGCTGATCTTCAATCTCGGTCACGGCATCACGCCGGAGACGCCGATCGCCCATGTCGAGGCGATGGTGAGTCAGGTGCGGAGCGCGACACGCTGATGGCTGAGATGAAAAACGCGAACAGCACCGGTCAGGCGATGATGCGGATGATATCAGGTATCGCGGTGCTGGTCGTTCTCACCGCGCTTTTGTATTTCGCGGCACCCGACAGCTTCTATCTCTGGGCAAAGGCGATCCATATCCTCGCCGTCATCTCATGGATGGCGGGCATGCTCTATCTGCCGCGGCTGCTGGTCTATCATGCCGATGCCGAGAAGGGCTCGGTGCAATCGGAGACCTTCAAGGTGATGGAGCGGCGCCTGCTGCGCGGCATCATCAACCCGGCGATGATCGTCACCTGGGTGTTCGGCCTGTGGCTCGCCTGGAAGGGTTTTGGTTTCCAGGGCGGCTGGCTGCATGCCAAGATCGGTGCGGTGCTTTTGCTGTCCGCCGTTCACGGATATCTGGCCGGCGCGGTGCGCAAATTCGCCGAGGACCGCAATGAAAAACCGGCCAGGCACTGGCGGATGGTCAACGAGATCCCCACATTGCTGATGATCGCAATCGTCATCCTGGTGGTGGTCAAGCCGTTCTGATGCATGCTGCTCAAAAACGGCCAGGAGACAACGGCGGGCAGTGATGCGTTTCAAGCCTTCATAGGTCACGCAAAACGCAGCTTGCTCTTTCACCCGACCGACGATAAAAGACGGGTCTTCCTTCCCGTCATGCGCCGCCCCTCATTGTTTTCGGCCGCGCCCGGCATTTGTCGCATCCCGCCGATATTTTCCCAAAGCCTACCCAGACTCCATCTATTCAAGGTCCGTCTATGCAAGAAATGAAACTCGCCGAGTTCAAGAACAAGAAACCGCCAGAGCTGATCGCTTATGCCGAATCGCTCGAGGTCGAAAACGCCAGCGTCATGCGCAAGCAGGAGCTGATGTTTGCGATCCTGAAGAAGCTGGCCGCCCAGGAGATCGAGATCATCGGTGATGGCGTGGTCGAGGTGCTGCAGGACGGTTTCGGCTTCCTGCGCTCCGCCAATGCCAATTATCTGCCAGGTCCCGACGACATCTATATTTCGCCGTCGCAGATCCGGCGCTTTTCGCTGAAGACCGGCGATACGGTCGAAGGGCCGATCCGCAGCCCGAAAGAGGGCGAGCGCTATTTCGCGCTGCTGAAGGTCAACACCATCAATTTCGACGATCCCGAAAAGATCCGCCACAAGATCCACTTCGACAATCTGACGCCGCTCTATCCGACCAAGCGGCTGAAGATGGAGATCGAGAATGCGACCACCAAGGACATCTCGCCGCGTGTGATCGACCTGGTCGCGCCGATCGGCAAGGGACAGCGCGCTCTGATCAACGCGCAGCCGCGTACCGGCAAGACGGTTCTGATGCAGAACATCGCCCACTCGATCACCGCCAACCATCCGGAATGCTATCTAATCGTGCTGCTGATCGACGAGCGGCCGGAAGAAGTGACCGACATGCAGCGCTCGGTGAAGGGCGAGGTGATCTCCTCGACCTTCGACGAGCCGGCGGTGCGCCACGTGCAGGTCGCCGAAATGGTCATCGAGAAGGCCAAGCGCCTGGTCGAGCATGGCCGCGACGTCGTCATCCTGCTCGATTCGATCACCCGCCTCGGCCGCGCCTACAACACCGTCGTGCCGTCATCCGGCAAGGTGCTGACCGGCGGTGTCGACGCCAACGCGCTGCAGCGGCCGAAGCGCTTCTTCGGCGCCGCCCGCAACATCGAGGAAGGCGGTTCGCTGACCATCATCGCCACCGCGCTGATCGATACCGGCAGCCGCATGGACGAAGTCATCTTCGAAGAGTTCAAGGGCACCGGCAACTGCGAAATCCAGCTCGACCGCAAGGTGGCCGACAAGCGCATCTATCCGGCCATGGACATCTTGAAGTCCGGCACCCGCAAGGAAGACCTGCTGGTTTCCAAGCAGGATCTGCAGAAGATCTTCGTGCTGCGCCGCATCCTGGCGCCGATGGGAACCACCGACGCAATCGAGTTCCTGATCGACAAGCTCAAGCAGACCAAGACCAATGCGGATTTCTTCGATTCGATGAACACGTAAGAGGACTGGCGAGGGCCAACGGGCAACTGCTTGCGCTGCCCCTCATCCGCCTGCCGGCACCTTCTCCCCGTATAGTGACGGGGAGAA
>NZ_RZOL01000462.1:0-4481 GCF_004022985.1 Mesorhizobium sp. M7A.F.Ca.ET.027.02.1.1
CCTATGTGGTCGAGACCGGCTTCACCCATATCGAATTCATGCCGATCTCCGAACACCCGTATGACCCGTCCTGGGGCTACCAGACGACCGGCCTCTACGCGCCATCGGCCCGCTTTGGCGATCCGGACGGCTTTGCCCGCTTCGTCGACGGCGCCCACCGTGCCGGCGTCGGCGTTATTCTCGACTGGGTGCCCGCGCATTTCCCGGTCGATGAGCACGGCCTGGCCAATTTCGATGGCACCGCGCTCTATGAACATGCCGATCCGCGCAAGGGGTTTCATCCCGACTGGAACACCGCGATCTACAATTTCGGCCGCCGCGAGGTGGTGTCGTTCCTGGTCAACAATGCGTTGTTCTGGGCCGAGAAATACCATGTCGACGGTCTTCGCGTCGATGCGGTCGCCTCGATGCTGTACCTCGACTATTCGCGCAAGGCCGGCGAATGGATCCCCAACGAGAAAGGCGGCCGCGAGAATCTCGAGGCGGTCAGCTTCCTGCAGAAGATGAACAAGGAGGTCTACGGCCACCATCCGGGCGTGATGACCATCGCCGAGGAATCGACCTCTTGGCCGAAGGTCTCGGCACCGGTGCATGAAGGCGGGCTGGGCTTCGGCTTCAAGTGGAATATGGGCTTCATGCACGACACGCTGGAGTATTTCTCCAAGGAACCGATCTTCCGAAAACACCACCACAACGACCTCACCTTCGGCCTGACCTACGCCTTTTCGGAGAATTTCGTGCTGCCGCTCTCGCACGACGAGGTTGTGCACGGCAAAGGCACGCTGCTTGGCAAGATGGCCGGCGACGACTGGCAGAAGTTTGCGACGCTGCGCGCGTACTACGCTTTCATGTGGGGCTATCCCGGCAAGAAGCTGCTTTTCATGGGGCAGGAGTTCGCGCAGCGCCGCGAATGGAGCGAGGCGCGCGCGCTCGACTGGAACCTGCTTGAATTCCGGCCGCATCGCGGCGTCTGGCAGACGGTGCGCGATCTCAACTATCTCTACCGTTCGCGCCCGGCACTGCATGGCCGTGATTGTGAGCCGGAAGGGTTTTCCTGGCTGATCGTCGATGACAGCCAGAATTCGGTTTTTGCCTGGCTGCGCAGTGCACCGGGCGGCAGCCCGGTGGCCGTCATTTCCAATTTTACGCCGGTGCCGCGTGACAATTATCGCGTGCCGTTGCCGACATCAGGCAAATGGCGTGAGATCATCAACACCGACGCTTCGGAATATGGCGGTTCCGGCAAGGGCAATGGCGGCATGGTCGAGGCGCGGGCGGAGGGAGGAAACATCTCAGCGACGATGCTTTTGCCGCCGCTGTCGACGATCATGCTTGAACTCGTTGCCGACTGAGCCATGTCGATATCGAGTAACTTGGGAGGGTAGAAATGGCAGACCTGAAACGGACCCAGCCGCTGGCGCGCGATGCCATGGCCTATGTATTGGCCGGCGGCCGTGGGAGCCGCCTCAAGGAACTGACCGACCGGCGTGCCAAGCCGGCCGTCTATTTCGGCGGCAAGACGCGCATCATCGACTTCGCGCTTTCCAACGCGCTCAATTCCGGCATTCGCCGCCTCGGTGTCGCCACTCAGTACAAGGCGCATTCGCTGATCCGCCATCTGCAGCGCGGCTGGAACTTCCTGCGCCCTGAACGAAACGAGAGTTTCGACATCCTGCCGGCCAGCCAGCGCGTCTCGGAAACGCAGTGGTATGAAGGCACCGCCGACGCCGTCTACCAGAACATCGACATCATCGAGGCCTACGGGCCCGAATACATGGTCATCCTGGCCGGCGATCACATCTACAAGATGGACTACGAGATGATGCTTCGCCAGCATGTCGATGCCAATGCCGATGTCACCGTCGGCTGCCTCGAAGTGCCGCGCATGGAAGCCACCGGCTTCGGCGTCATGCATGTCGATGCCAAGGACAACATCATCGCCTTCGTCGAAAAGCCTGCCGATCCGCCCGGCATTCCCGACAAGCCGGAGTTTGCCCTGGCCTCGATGGGCATTTACGTTTTCAAGACCAAATTCCTGATGGAGCAATTGCGCCGCGATGCGGCCGAGCCGGGCTCGAGCCGCGACTTCGGCAAGGACATCATCCCCTACATCGTCCAGCACGGTAAGGCGATCGCGCATCGCTTCGCCAAATCCTGCGTCCGCTCGACCGCCGAGAACGAGGCCTACTGGCGCGACGTCGGAACGGTCGACGCCTATTGGGAAGCCAATATCGACCTGACCGATATCACGCCCGAGCTCGATCTCTACGACCGCGACTGGCCGATCTGGACTTATGCCGAATTGAAGCCGCCGGCAAAGTTCGTGCATGACGAGGATGGCCGCCGCGGTTCGGCTGTGTCTTCGCTTGTCTCGGGCGATTGCATCGTCTCGGGGGCTTCGCTGAAAAAAAGCCTGATCTTCACCGGCGCGCGCATCAATTCCTATTCGACGCTGGAAGAAGTCGTCATGCTGCCCGACGTTCATGTCGGCCGGAACGCAAAGTTGAAGCGCGTGGTCATCGACCATGGTGTTAGGATACCGGAAGGGCTGGTGGTCGGCGAAGATCCTATTCTCGACGCCAAGCGCTTCCGCGTTTCCGAAAAGGGCATCTGCCTGGTCACGCAGGACATGATCGACAAGTTAGGGCTCTAACGCATGCAGGTTCTGTCGGTCACGCCCGAGATCTTTCCGCTGATCAAGACCGGAGGGCTTGCCGACGTGACCGGCGCGCTGCCCATCGCCTTGGCGGCCAAGGGCGTGACCGTGCGCACGCTCATCCCGGGCTTTCCGACCGTCATGGCCGCCTTCAAGAAGAAGCGGGCGGTTCTGCAATATCCCTTGCTGCAGGGCGGCAAGGCCTCCGTCCATTCAGTCCAACTCGCTGGGCTCGAACTGTTCGTGCTCGATGCGCCGCATCTGTTTGACCGTCCCGGCGGTCCCTACGGCAATGCCACCGGCGTGGACTGGCCAGACAACTGGCGGCGTTTCGCGGCCTTGAGCCAGGTCGGCGGCGACATCGCCGGTGGCGCCATCTCGGGCTACCAACCCGACATCGTCCATGCCCATGACTGGCAGTCGGCGATGACCCTGGCCTACATGCGCTACGGCAAGGCAGTTGGCATTCCCTCGATGATGACCGTCCACAATCTCGCCTTCCAGGGCCAGTTCGGCGCCGGCATCTTCGGTGAACTCGGCTTGCCGGCGGCGGCGATGGCGCTCGACGGCGTCGAATATTATGGTGGTGTCGGCTTCCTCAAGGCTGGCCTGCAGGCCGCCTGGGCGATCACCACGGTCAGCCCGACCTACGCGCAGGAGATCCGCTCGGCGGAATTCGGCATGGGTCTCGACGGCCTCATCAACATGCGCTCCAGCGATCTCTATGGCATCGTCAACGGCATCGATACCGGCATCTGGGATCCGGAAACCGACAAGCATCTGGTGTCCCCCTACACGGCGAGCACACTGAAGGCGCGCGCGCCCAACAGGACTGCCGTGGAGGACCGCTTCAGCCTTGAGCGTGACGACAGCCCGATCGTCTGCGTCGTCAGCCGGCTGACCTGGCAGAAGGGGATGGACATACTGGCGCTGGTGATCGACGGCATCGTTGCCACTGGCGCGCGGCTGGCCATCCTCGGATCGGGCGATGCCGGTCTCGAAGGCGCGCTGCTTGCCGCTGCCGCCCGGCATCGCGGCCGTATCGGTGTGGTCGTCGGCTACGATGAGGGGCTGTCGCACATCATGCAGGGTGGCTGTGACGCCATCGTCATCCCCTCGCGCTTCGAACCGTGCGGGCTGACGCAGCTTTACGGCCTGCGCTATGGCTGCGTGCCGGTGGTCGCGCGCACCGGCGGCCTCGCCGATACGGTCATCGACGCCAATGAGGCCGCCGTCTCTGCCGGTGTCGCCACCGGCTTCCAGTTCGCGCCCAACAATGGCGGTGCCTTGCTGCACGCCATTAGCCGCCTCGTCGACGCCCATGCCAGTCCGACGGTCTGGGAATCGCTGCAGCGCCAGGGCATGAAGGCCGATGTGTCGTGGGACAAGAGCGCCGAAAAATATGTCGAACTCTATCGCTCGCTGCTTTCGAAAAGGGTTGCCTGAAGCATGATACGGACCGTCCCCACCAAGCCTTATTCCGACCAGAAGCCCGGCACGTCGGGCCTGCGCAAGAAGGTGCCTGTCTTTCAGCAGGAGCACTATGCCGAGAATTTCATCCAGTCGATCTTCGACGCGCTTGACGGTTTCAAGGGCAAGACCCTGGTGATTGGCGGTGACGGCCGGTTCTACAATCGCGAGGTCATCCAGAAGGCCATCGCCATGGCCGCCGCCAACGGCTTCGGCAAGGTGATGGTCGGGCAGGGCGGCATCCTGTCGACGCCAGCCGCCTCGCATGTCATCCGCAAGTACAAGACCTTTGGCGGCATCATCCTGTCGGCCAGCCATAATCCCGGCGGCCCGCATGAGGATTTCGGCATCAAGT
>NZ_RZOL01000463.1:0-4477 GCF_004022985.1 Mesorhizobium sp. M7A.F.Ca.ET.027.02.1.1
ATGGCATCCCGTGAAGAATGGCATCCCGTGAAGAATGGCATCCCGTGAAGAATGGCATCCCGTGAAGAATGGCATCCCGTGATGAATGGGCATCCCCGCAAATCGCGGGCTCGAACCAACAAGATCCGAAAGCAGGGAAGAAACGATGGAAAATGCCGAAATCGGCCTGATCGGCCTTGGCACGATGGGCTCCAACCTGGCGCTCAACATCGCCGAGCACGGGCACCGCATCGCTGTCTTCAACCGCACCAGGGCGCGCACCGACGCTTTCATCGAGAACGCCGGCGCGCTCAGGGACATGGTCGTGCCCTGCTACAGCCTGGAAGAGCTTGCCGCCGCCATCCGGCCGCCGCGCCCGATCATCATCATGGTGCTGGCCGGCAAGCCGGTCGACGAACAGATCGCTGCGCTGCGCGGCGTTCTGTCGGCCAATGACATCGTCATCGATGCCGGCAACGCCAATTTCCGCGACACGATGCGGCGCTTCTCCGAGCTTTCCGGCTCGGACCTCACCTTCATCGGCATGGGCGTGTCCGGTGGCGAGGAGGGCGCGCGCCACGGGCCGTCGATCATGGTCGGCGGCACGGAGGACTCATGGAAGCGCGTCGAGAAGGTGCTGACGGCGATCTCCGCCAAGTTCAAGGACGAACCCTGCGCGGCATGGCTCGGCACCGACGGCGCCGGGCATTTCGTCAAGACCATCCATAACGGCATCGAATATGCCGACATGCAGATGATCGCCGAGATCTACGGCATCCTGCGCGACGGCCTGGGCATGGGCCCGAAAGAGATCGGCGCGGTGTTTGCCAACTGGAACAAGGGCCGGCTCAACTCCTACCTGATCGAGATCACCGCCAAGGTGCTGGCATCAGACGATCCGAAGACCGGCAAGCCGGCGGTCGACATCATCCTCGACCGCGCCGGCCAGAAGGGCACCGGCAAATGGTCGGTCATCGAGGCGCAGCAACTCGGCATTCCGGCGACGGCGATCGAGGCGGCGGTGGCGGCACGCGTTCTATCATCGATCAAGGACGAGCGGCTGGCGGCGGAAAAGGCCTATGGCAATGCCGGCGTCACGAAGATTTCAGGTGACAAGGATGCCCTGCTGAAAGATCTGGAACTGGCGCTGTTCGCCGGCAAGATCGCCGCCTACGCCCAAGGATTCGCGGTGATGAGCGGCGCCTCCAAGGAATTCAACTGGAACCTGCCGATGCCGACCATCGCCAGGATCTGGCGCGCCGGCTGCATCATCCGCTCGCAGATGCTCGACACCATGGCGGAAGCCTTCAGCAAGGGCGGCGCCTCGACCAACCTTCTGATGGCTCCGGCCTTCATCGCGCTGATGCAGGAAGCGCATCCGTCGCTGCGCCGCATCGTGGCGAGGGCTTCGGAGGCCGGTTCGCCGGTTCCGGCGCTGTCTTCCGCACTTGCCTATTTCGACAGCTACCGCCAGGGCCGCGGCACCTCGAACCTGATCCAGGCGCAGCGCGACTTCTTCGGCGCGCACGGCTTCGAGCGCATCGACGACAAGGGCGCTTTCCACGGGCCGTGGGGGAGCGGTGCGGCTGGCTAGCCCAAGGGCCTAAACGGAAACCGGCGGGCTGAACGCCTGAACCTCGCTGGTGGCGACCAGGCGCTGCAACGAGCCGGGTGCGGCGCCGCCGATCCAGCCGAGCACGGAGCGGGCAAGATCGGAACCGGCCAGGCGGAAGTTCTCGTTGACGACGAGCAATTCCGGCCGGAACAGGTGCAACAGGTCCGACGACTGCTTGGACACGACATCGACGTCGCGGCCAAGCTTGAGGCCGGCATCCTCGATGCCGGCGACGATCGCCAGTGTCGCGGCGGCAGCGCTGCTGACGAAGCCGTCCGGCCTGTTTTCGCGGCGCATCACCTGCGCGGTCCTGGTCCTGATCTGCTCGATCGTGTGATCGATGGAAACGGTGTTGAACGGAATTTCGCTGGCTCCGACCTCGCTCAGCGCATCGGCAAAGCCGTTCAGCGTGTGGCCATAATAGGTCAGCCCGGGCGGCGGCGACAGAAGCGCCAGCTTGTGCCTGCCCATGCTCGCCAGGCGGCGCACGGCCTCCATCGCGAAAACATGGTTGTCGAAGTCATGGTAGGGATGGACGAGGCCCATGTCGGTGCGGCCATGCGTGGCAAAGGGCATGCCGTGCTCGAGCATGTAGCGGGCGCGCGGATCGTTCGGTTGGGTGCGCGAAATGATGACGCCGTCGGCCGAGCCGGTCTCGACGAGATAGCGGATCGGCTCCATCGGATCCTGCGAGCGGGAATAGGGCGTGACGATCAGGTGATAGGGCGTTTCGGCGAGCACTTCCGAAACGCCGTAGATGATGTCCGAGACAAAGCTCATGATCTCGCGGTCAGTGTTGAGCACGAGGCTGATGACATTGGTCCTGCCGGTGCGCAGACGCACGCCGGCGCGGTTCGGCCGGTAGCCGATCTGCTTGGCGACGAGCTGGACGCGGCGCCTGGTTTCGGCGCCGATTTCCGGGGCATCCTTCAAGGCGCGTGACACGGTGGTGACGCCGAGCCCGGTCATGAAGGCAAGCGTCTTCAACGTCGGCCGTCCCTGTGCCGAGGTCTCCCCGCTCTTGTCCGTATGCTGTCTGTCCATTCGTCCCGCCCGTCAGGCGCATAGCAGCCGCGAGCCATGTCGGCAATCGCCGTCATGGCGATACGATATGCGTTCCAGCCCCGGTAAAGTCTCAATACCCTGAAACGTTACAGATTGCCATATCGAGTTACATGTCCCTCGCCCACGAGGTGGATGGTTCTTTTGCGAAACGCTTGGGATTCCAGGAGAAATTGCCTCTGCCGCCGCCTTTTTGCCCGTATCAGGCGGCATTTCGGTGTTTGCGCCGCAGCAAACCTTGCTGCAGTGCATGAGAAGCGCGATCATCCATGCGAATTTGTTCGCAGCCCGAAAAAATATCGAGGGTGCTTCGTTGATGGGTTGCACAGCCCGCGCAATTGCCGTATCGAAAATCTGTAACGTTTCAGATTCTGGGAGGAGCCGAAATGCGATACAAACTTTTGACCGCTGCGCTGGCAGCGACGGCCGCGTTGCAGTTTGCCGGCCAGGCGGCCGCGACGGACCTGGAAGTCACCCATTGGTGGACGTCGGGCGGCGAGGCGGCGGCGGTTGCGGAACTTGCCAAGGCATTCGATGCGACCGGCAACCACTGGGTGGACGGCGCCATTGCCGGCTCCGGCGGCACGGCGCGGCCAATCATGATCAGCCGCATCACCGGTGGCGATCCGATGGGCGCCACGCAATTCAACCATGGCCGGCAGGCGGAAGAACTGGTGCAGGCCGGCCTGATGCGCGACCTCACCGACGTCGCCACCAAGGGCAAGTGGACTGATGTCGTCCGGCCGAAGAGCCTGCTCGACGGCTGCACCATCGACGGCAAGATCTATTGCGTGCCCGTCAACATCCATTCCTGGCAGTGGTTGTGGCTGTCCAACGAGGCCTTCGAGAAGGCTGGCGTGCCGTTGCCGAAGGACTGGAATGAATTCGTGGCGGCAGCGCCGGCGCTGGAAAAGGCCGGCATCATCCCGCTCGCCGTCGGCGGACAGGCCTGGCAATCCTCCGGTGCCTTCGACGTCCTGCTTGCGGCTGTGGGCGGCACGGACACATTCCTCAAGGTCTACAAGGACAAGGATGCCAAGTTCGCCGCCGGGCCCGAAGTCGCCAAGGTCTTCAAGGCCGCGGACGATGCCCGCAAGATGGCGAAGAACACCAATGTGCAGGACTGGAACCAGGCGACCAACCTGGTCATCACCGGCAAGGCCGCTGGCCAGATCATGGGGGACTGGGCACAGGGCGAGTTTCAGGTTGCCGGCAAGACCGCGGGCAAGGATTACACCTGCCTGCCAGGCCTTGGGCTGAACGAGGTAATAGCCACGGGCGGTGACGCCTTCTACTTCCCGCTGCTCAAGGATGCCGACAAGAGCAAGGCGCAGGAGGTGCTGGCCGAGACGCTGCTCGATCCCAAGACGCAGGTTGCCTTCAATCTGAAGAAGGGATCCCTGCCGGTGCGCGGCGACGTCGATCTCAATGCGGCCAACGATTGCATGAAGAAGGGCCTCGCCATCCTTGCCAAGGGCGCCGTCATGCCGTGGACGGACCAACTGCTTTCGCAGGACACCCAGAAACAGAAGGAAGACCTTTTCGCCGAATTCTTCGCCAAGCCGGAACTGACCGTCGAAGACGCGCAGAAGCGCTTCGCCGACCTCATCGCTTCGGCGGACTGACGCTGGAGGCAACCCGCCTCGCTCCCGGCCTTGCGAATGCAGGGCCGGGAATGCACCGCCCTTACCCAGCCGGCTGACGAGATGAGCAAGAGCGCACGCCCCAACCTTCTGTTCCGCAACCTCAATGCGAAGGTCGCCTCGATCCCGATGATCCTCACCGCCATGGTGGTTTTCGTCGGCGGCACCGTTTGGACGG
>NZ_RZOL01000464.1:0-4471 GCF_004022985.1 Mesorhizobium sp. M7A.F.Ca.ET.027.02.1.1
GTCACATTGTCCAGGCTCAATCGCGCCATGGCAGCACTCCGGTCGGAAGGTAGGGGGCAAGCAGATTAGTGACCAGCATCAGCACGAAGGTGACCGCCACGGTGATGACGGACATCGCCGCCGCATAGTTGGAATCGCCGCCCTGCTCGAAGGAGAACATCACCACGCCGATGGTTTCCGAGCCCGACGACCACAGCAGCGCCGAAACGGTAAGTTCGCTTAAGGCCGTCATGAAGATCAGCAGGCCGCCGGCGATCGCCGCCGGTGCCACCAGGGGAAAGATGATCGTGCGCATGCGGGTGAACAGCCCGGCGCCTGCCACTTGCGCAGCCTCCTCCAGCGCCCGGTCGATCTGGTGATAGCCGCTGATGGTTGGCCGCAGCGCCAGCACCAGGAAACGGGCGAGATAGGCGTAGAGGATGATCCAGACGGTGTTGTAGAGCTGGATGCCGGTCAGCGGGATCGGCCGCAGGAACATGAGCAGCGAGGCGATGGCCAGCACCACACCGGGCAGTGCATAGGGCAGTTCCACCGACAGATTGAGCAGCCGCACCCAGCGCTGCTTGCCCCAGGCGATCAGATAGCCGATCGGCACGGCAACCAGGACCGCGAAGAAGGCCGCCGCGATCGACAGCCAGAAGCTGTTGAAGAAGGCGCGGCCGGCCGCGTCATGCTCGAACAGCACGAAGCGATAATTGTCGAGCGTCGCCGTCTTGGCGGTGAGCGCGATGCCGTAGCCCGGCACCAGCGATGTCAGAACCAGCCCGAACAGCGGCAGGAACAGCACCACGATGATCAGCAGCCACATGCCGGCCTGCACGGCGGGCCGCCAGCGGCCGAGTTCATAGGGCTCAGCCGAAAGCGATGTGGAGCTGATGCGATAGTCGCGGCGGCGGCTCATGATCTCCTGGGCAAGGATACCGGCCATGGCGATGATGCCGATCAGCACCGACAGGAACGCGGTTTCGCCGAGGACGGCGGGGCCGCCGCCGGCCAGCTTCTGATAGATCAGCGTCGGCAGCACGAGATAGTTGGCGGGAATGCCCAGAAAGGCCGGAATGCCGAAATTGCCGACGCAGGAGACGAAGGCAAGTGCGGCGGCGGCCATGATCGAGGGCGTCATCAACGGCAGCACGATGGTGACCAGCACGGTGAACCAGCCGGCACCGCCCGCTCGCGCCGCTTCGATCAGTTCGCGCGGCAGCTTGCGCAGGCCGGCGCGCACCAGCAGGAAAACCAGCGGCCCATACTGCACGCCGAGCAGCAGGATGATGCCCAATGTCGAATAGAGCGGATTCCTGGTACCGAGCGGCGGTGCCGCCCCGAACAGCTTGAGGAACGGGCTTGCCGGGCCGAACAATTGCAGCCAGGCCAGCGCCGTCACCTGCGGTGCGATCATCAAGGGCATGACGTAACAGAGCACCATGGCGCTGCGAGCGCGGATATCGGTCAGAGTGACGAGGACGGCCACCAGCGTTCCCGACAGCACCGCAAGCAGGGTGCCGCCGATGCCGACGACCAGTGTGTGCCAGGTGGCGATCCAGGTCGCCGGACTGGCGAGCCCCGCCTTTATCGCGACGGCCGACAGCGTGCCGCCGGGTGCCACGATCTCCTTGATCAGGCGCAGCATCGGCAGCAGCGAAAGCAGGACGATGACGATGGCCACCGCCGCCGTCAGGACCATTTCCTGGCCCCGGCTTTCCCTGATCCGTGTTGACATGATTGCGTTTCCTGGGGTCGATCAGCCGATGCGCTCGGGTTTCGCAGTCGGCATGCCGCTAGGGGGGCATGCCGACTGGATTGCCGGCTCAGCCGCCGAACAGTTCCGAGAACTTCGCCTTGTCGGCGTCGGTCTTGGCGACGATTGCCTTGGTGTCGAACGACATCACCTTGACCTTGACGCCTTCCGGCAGCCATTCGGGGCGGCCGACCGAGGCGCGCGCCGGCAGATAGCCCATCGAAAGCGCAAGCTTCTGGCCGTCATCGGAAAGAATGAAGTCGACGAACTTCTTGGCGCCATCGACATTCCTGGCGGTCTTCATGATGGCGACCGGTTCGGTCACTGCCGGCACACCTTCCGAGGGGAACACGAACTCGACCGGGGAACCCTTCTTCTTGGCGTTCATCGCCATGAAGTCGACGAGGATGCCATAGGGCTTCTCGCCCGATGCCACCGACTTCAGCACCGCACCATTGCCGCGCACGCTGACGGTGTTGTTGGTCTTCAGCTTCTGGAAGAAATCCCAGCCATAATTGGTATCGCCGACGAAGCCCGAAAGCAGGTAGGCGGCCGCACCCGAATAGAGCGGGCTCGGCATGACCAGGCCATCTGCATAGGCCGGCTTGGCGAGATCTGCCCAATGCTGCGGCTTCTCGGTCGCCGCGGTGTTGTAGACGATGCCGGTGGTGATCAGCTTGCTGCCGAAATAGGTCTTGTCGGCATCATAGGCATCCGCTTCGATGCCTTCGAGCTTTGCCTCGGGATAGGGCAGCAGCCGGTCGTCCTTCTTCAACAGCTCCATCGAGACCGCATCGGCGATCAGAAGCACGTCGGGCTGCGGGCTGCCGGCGGCAAACTCGGCCGCCATCTTGGTCAGGATATCGCTCGTTCCCGAGCGATAGATATTCACATCGATACCCGGCTGTGCCTTCTTGAAGGCATCCACGGTCTTGGCCGCGTCGGCTTCTGGTTGGGACGTGTAGAGCGTCAGTGTTTCGGCGTTTGCCACCCCGGCAAAAAAAGTTGCCGCGAGTGCCAGCTGGCTGGCCAGCAGCTTGATGAAGTGCGTCTTCAATGAGACCTCCTGTCTTGTCTGTGCATGACCGGTCCGGCTCTGGCCGGCTCCCCGTCTCTTCCTCCCTGCACGGCGCATATGACTGGTGGATGACACAGCGCGTGAAACCCACAAAATATGTTCATATGTACGATGTCAATTACAAATGAACAGAAATGTGCGACAATCGACACGCCGAAGATCCGGCATCAGTTGACATCCGGCCGGTGTTTCCTTGATGAGCACCGGGCAGGCCACGGCTCATGAGGAACAGGAACCGATGACCACAGAAAAACCCAGACAGGCTCGCCTGCCGATGGTCTCGTCGGACCTTACCGTCAAGACGGCATGGCTCTACTATGTCGAAGGTTTCACCCAGGAACAGATCGCCGAAAAGCTCGATGTCTCCAGGGTGAAGGTCATGCGTACCCTGGCCTCGTGCACCGCCGAAGGCATCGTCGTCACCATGATCAACGCGCCGACCGCCGGACAGGTGGCGCTCGAGCGGGAGCTGGAAAAGCGCTGGGGTCTGAATGCCGCCGTCGTCATCCCGACGCCTTCGGCGCATGACCATCTGGAGAAGGCCATCGGCCACGCCGTCGCGGCCTATCTCGGCGAGCAGATGCAGGACGGCATGACGCTGGCGATCGGTGGCGGCGCGACCCTGCATGCCAGCCTCGGCTTCCTTGCCCGCCGGCAGTTGAAGCGTGCCTGCGTGGTGGCGCTCGTCGGCAGCCTGCCGCATTCGCAATGGATCAATCCATCGATCGTCGCAGCCAAGGTCGCAGACGTCTTCGAGGTCGACAGCTACCAGATCACCGCGCCGGTGACGGTCGACAATTCCTCGCTGCGTGATCTCCTCTGGGCACAGCCGACCCTGCAGGATGTGCGCCAACGCGCGGCGACCGCCGACATCGCGCTGCTCACCGTCGGCGACATGTCGCCGGACGCCACCATCTTCCGGCACGGCATCGTGCCGTCATCGCTGATCGCTCCGCTGAAAGCGAAGGGCGCGGTCGCCAACATGCTGTGCTATTTCGTCGATGCCGCCGGCGGACTGGTCGACCACGAGGTCAACAGCCGCGTCATGGCCATCGATCTCGATGTGGTCAGCAACGTGCCTAATGTCGTTCTTGCCGCGGGCGGCAAGCGCAAGGTCGCGGCGATCCTCGCCGCGCTGAAAGCCGTAGACACCAACGTGCTGATCACCGACAGCGATACCGCCACGGCGCTGCTTGCCAAGGGCGGCTGAGCCGATCCGACTGGCTCCCGTGTTTCCCGCTAAATGAGCCCGCGCTCGCGCAAAAAATCCTCGACACCGACATGGGTCATGGATTCGAATTCGGCGACCGCCTCGGCCACCCGCTTGCGCTGCGCCGCCAACAGCGTGAACACCTGCTTCATCTCGCCGGAAACACCGAAACGGCTCCACCGCTCGGCGATGTGCGTGGGCAAGCCGATGTCGGCGCAGAACGCGTCCAGGCTGTCATAGCCGAGGCTGGCAACGAGCTGCCTGGTCTCGTCCGCCGACATGCGCGGCTCGAAGGCGTGGTCGTGCAGTCGCTGCGCCACCAGCTTGATGTCGGATGGCGACGCGCCCATGACCTTGCCGAACAGGGTTTTCACGTCAGACGGGTCGAATGCAGGCATATTTTGGCCTCCCTGGATCGCAATCCAGATAGAACATGGGTCAAGGG
>NZ_RZOL01000465.1:0-4463 GCF_004022985.1 Mesorhizobium sp. M7A.F.Ca.ET.027.02.1.1
GAGGAGAGGCGGAGCGGGTGCAAACGCTCCGGACAAACAAGAGGGAGAGAGACCGTGAGGAATTTCCGCAATATCGGCCTTGCTGCCGGACTGACGCTGAGCGTCTCGGTCTCGGCACTCGGTGCTTACGCTTCCGAACCGACGGTTCCGCCGGCGCCGACACCGTTTCCCGCCGAAGGCAAGATCAACTATGTCGCGCGAGACTCGATCCTGGAGTTCAAGGCGCTCCCCGAATATCACGAGCCCGACTGGGTCACCGAGAAATACGTCAAGACCGGCAAGCTGCCGCCGGTGAAGGACAGGCTGCCGAAGGAGCCGCTGGTCTTCAAGAAGGGCAACATGCAGGACGGCATCGGCGTCTATGGCGATACGATGCGCCACGTCATCGGCGGGCGGCCGGAAGGCTGGAACTACGGCGCCGGTCAGACGCAAGGCTGGGGCGGCATCGACATCGGCCTCTCCGAATGCCTGACGCGCACCGCCCCGCTGTTCCAGGTCGAGGCCAAGGACACCGAGCCGCTGCCGAACCTGGCCAGGAGCTGGGATTGGTCGAGCGATGGCCACAAGCTGACCATGCACCTCATCGAAGGAGCGAAGTGGTCGGACGGCGTGCCGTTCAATGCCGACGACGTCATGTTCTACCGGGACGACGAGGTGGTCGATCCCAACGTCTCGCCGCTGAACGGCGCCACGCCGGAAAGCTTCGGCGTCGGCACGACGCTGAAGAAGATCGACGACTACACCGTCGAATGGACCTTCAAGGATGCCTTCCCGAAGCAGTACCTGTACGCCATGGCCTACGGCACTTTCTGTCCTGGCCCCGCGCACATCCTGAAGCCGCAGCATCCGAAATACTCGAAGAACACCTACGATCAGTTCAAGAATGCCTTCCCGCCGGAATTCATGAACATGCCGGTGATGGGTGGCTGGGTCCCGGTCGAATACCGGCCGGACGACATCATCGTCATGCGCCGCAATCCCTATTACTGGAAGGTCGACGAGAAGGGTAACCAGCTGCCCTATCTCAACGAACTGCACTACAAGCTGTCGACCTGGGCCGATCGCGACGTCCAGGCGGTGGCCGGCGCGGCCGATTTTTCCAATCTGGAGCAGCCGGAAAACTTCGTCGCCTCGCTGAAGCGTGCGGCAGAGGCGAACGCACCGGCCCGTCTTGCTTTCGGCCCGCGGCTCATCGGCTACAATCTGCGATTTAATTTTTCCGCGAATGGCTGGGGCAATCCGGACGAACGCGGCCAGGCGATCCGCGAGCTGAACCGCAACGAGGATTTCCGCAAGGCCGTCACCATGGCGCTCGACCGCAAGGCGCTCGGTGACTCGCTGGTCAAGGGGCCGTTCACCGCCATCTATCCCGGCGGCCTGTCGTCAGGAACCAGCTTCTACGACCGCGCTTCGACGGTCTACTACCCCTTCGACCTCGAGGGCGCCAAGGCGGAACTCGCCAAGGCCGGCCTCAAGGATACGGATGGCGACGGCTTCGTGAATTTCCCTTCCGGTACCGCCGGCGGCAAGAATGTCGAGATCGTGATGCTGGTCAACAACGACTACACGACCGACAAGAGCCTTGCCGAAGGCGTCGTCGCCCAGATGGAAAAGCTCGGGCTTCGGGTCGTGCTCAATGGCCTCAACGGCACCCAGCGCGACGCTTCCCAATATTCGGGCCGCTTCGATTGGCTGGTCCGGCGCAACGAACAGGAACTGACGTCGGTGGTGCAGAACACCGTGCAGCTTGCCCCGGTCGGCCCGCGCACCAGCTGGGACCATCGGGCGCCGGAGAACGGCGAGGTCGATGTGATGCCGTTCGAAAAGGATCTCGTCGATATCGTCAACAAGTTCGTCTCGACGCAGGACAACGACCAGCGTGCCAGCCTGATGAAACAATTCCAGAAGATCTCGACGGAGCACGTCTACAATGTCGGCCTGACGGAATATCCCGGCGCGCTGATCGTCAACAAGCGCTTCTCGAACATTCCGCAGGGCACGCCGATCTTCATGTTCAACTGGGCCGAGGATTCGATCATCCGCGAACGGGTCTTTGTCGCGGCCGACAAGCAGGCGAAATACGAATTGTTCCCCGAGGAGTTGCCCGGCAAACCCGGAGAGAAGGGGCCGATGAATTAGGTTTACCTCCCTGACCGAGAGACCTCCGGCCGCGCCGCTGGCGCGTCCGGACAAACCAACCTCCGGACGCAACCAAGGGCGCGATCGGCGAGACAAGGAAACGAACCGTCCATGCTGCGATTCCTGCTCACGCGCATAGCGTCGGCAATCCCGGTCCTCGCCATTTTGAGCCTGGCCACCTTTGCCATCATCCAGGCGCCGCCGGGCGATTATGCCGACTACATCCGCTCGCAGGCGATCAACCAGGGTGGAGCCTCCTTCGCCGAGGCCGACGCGCAGGCAAAGGCCTATCGCATCGAGCATGGTCTCGATAAGCCGCTGCCTCTCCAGTATCTCAACTGGATCGGTGGCATCGTCACCCGCGGCGATTTCGGCTACAGCCTGTACTACAACAAACCGGTCGCCGACGTGGTCGGAGAGCGCCTGCCGCGCACGCTCCTCCTGGCGCTGGTCTGCCATCTGCTGGCCTCGGTGCTGGGCATCACATTCGGCATATGGGCGGCGACAAGGCAATACACCTGGATCGACTCGACACTGTCGGCCATCTCTTTTCTCGGCATGACGGTGCCGCGCTTCCTGATGGCGCTGATCATCGTCTATCTCCTGGTGTTCCAGTTCAACGTGTCGGAGATCGGCTCATTCTTCTCGCCGCAATATGGTGGCGCGCCGTGGTCGTGGGCCAAATTCGTCGACCTGGTCAAGCATGTCTGGCCGGTGGTGGCGATCGCGACTTTCGGCGGCCTCGCCTACAATATGCGCGTCATGCGCGGCAATCTGCTCGATACGCTGAACGCGCAATATGTCGAGACGGCCAGGGCCAAGGGGCTGACGGGTGCCGCCGTCGTCATGCGCCACGCCGTGCCCAACGCGCTGCATCCGCTCATCATGTATCAGGGTGTGGTGCTGCCCTATATGCTGACCGGCGAGATCGAGACCGCGATCATCTTCGCGCTGCCGACGGTCGGCCCGGCGATCGTCGGCTCCATGGCTGTCGGCGACGTCTATGTCACCGCCACCTTCATGATGGTGCTGTCGGCGACGCTGATCGTCGGCAACATCATCGCCGACATGCTGCTCGTCCTGCTCGATCCGCGCGTGCGCCAGTTCGGGGAGCGCTGAGATGCTGGCGCGCGATCCATCCCCTCCACCGCTGCCGGCCGAAGGTCCCATCGTCGCCAAACCGGCGCGCGGCAACGAAAGCTATATCGCGCTTGTCTGGCGCCGGCTGAAGCGCTCCTGGACCGGCATGGCCGGGCTCTGGCTCGTCGTGCTGCTGCTGTTGATGGCCGTGTTCGCCGAGTTCATCGCGCCAATGGACCCGAAGGTCACGGATGTCGGCTTCGCTCCGCCGCAGGTGCCTGTTTTCCATGACAGAGACGGCGGTTTCACCGCACGGCCGAGGGTCTATGCGCTGGCCGATTCGGCGGACCTCGATCCGGTCACTTTCCAGCCCGTCGTCGGTCCCGACTACGACCATCCAAGGCTGCTTGGTTTCTTCGTGCATGAAGCGCCCTACAAGCTGTTCGGGCTGCTGCCGGCGGACCGGCATCTGTTCGGCTCGCTGGACGGCCAGCCGGTGCATTTCCTGGGCACCGACAAGTTCGGCCGTGACGTGCTGTCGCGCGCCATCCACGGCTCGCGCGTCTCGCTGATGATCGCGCTGACGGTCGTCTTCATCATCACCGTCATCGGCACCACCGTCGGCATGGTCTCCGGCTATTTTGGCGGCAGGTTCGATGTCTGGATGCAGCGCTTCGTCGAACTGGTGCTCGCCTTCCCGCAGCTGCCGCTCTATCTGGCGCTGACGACGCTGATCCCGGTCACCGCTCCCACCAACGTCTTCCTGGCTTTCGTCATCATCGTCATGTCGGCCTTGGGCTGGGCGCAGATGTCGCGCGAGGTGCGCGGCAAGACGCTGGCGCTGGCGCGGATCGAGTATGTGCGCGCCGCCATGGCGGTCGGCGCCACCGACCGGCGCATCATCATGCAGCACATCTTCCCCAATGTGATGAGCCACGTGATCGTCGCCGTGACGCTGGCGATCCCGACCGTGGTGCTGCTCGAATCCTTCCTCGGTTTCCTCGGCTTCGCCGTCAAGCCGCCGCTGATCTCGTGGGGCCTGATGCTGCAGGACACCGCGACCTATTCCGTCATCGGCACCTATCCGTGGATCCTGTCGCCGGTCGGTTTCGTGCTCGTCACCGTCTTTGCCTTCAACGCGCTGGGCGACGGCCTGCGTGACGCCGTCGACCCTTATTGAGGTGCTGAGATGACCGTCGCGCTCGCCGAATCCTTCGCACCAACCGTCCGTCACGACCATGACG
>NZ_RZOL01000466.1:0-4449 GCF_004022985.1 Mesorhizobium sp. M7A.F.Ca.ET.027.02.1.1
TCGTCGACATCACCGAGTTGCCAAAGGACACCCAGACGCAGGTCAACCAGGTGATCGCCCAGCGCGGCGATGACGGCTTGAAGAAACTGCGCAGCTCGATCGATGCCACACCCAAGGTGAAGTCGGCGCTGGAGGCCAAGGGAATGACCTCTGCGCAGGTGGTCGCGGCCAGCATGGAACCCAATGGCGCACTGACCTTGATCACCAAGAAGGCGAGCTGACGAGACGGCACGGCGGGCCGGCATTCGGCCGGCCGGCCGGATCGGGAAAGGAACCTTCGCCGGGCGGCATTCGTTTTGTTCTTTTCGCGCTAACCCGCGTCCCGAAACGACTTCTCTCAGGAGCGAGCGATGGCGATCACTTCTTTCTCGACCGGAATGCGGGCAGTCGCCGCCACGGCGTTCCTGGCGGCTGCTGGTCCTGCTACCGGATTGAAGGCGCAAGGGCTCGAAAGCACGGAGACCGTCAACCGCATCGTCGGCTCGCAGGTCAAGCAGGAAGAGGCCAAGGCCACCGCTGAGGCCCGCAGCGTCAACACGGCGATCGACCGCACGCGTGAAAACATCGGTACGGTGCGCAAGACGTCCAAGCTCGACAAGGTCGACATCGTGTTCCTCACCGACGCCGCGCGCAGCGAAGGCGGCCCGCCGCCGGAGATCGAAAGCAAGGTCAAGCAGCATCAAGACGACATCACGGAGCTGCGCAAGGAGATCGAGGCCAACGCGCTGCTGTTCAACGCCATCGAATCGCGGCGCGTGCAGGCGCAGGATGTCCTCGCCGTCGAATTCGATGATCCCGGGAAGGTCGTCATCTACGCCGCGGCCAAGCCATCGAACTGAGCTGAGCGCGCTGGAAGATCTCACAGCTTGCCCATCACCTTCTGCTGAAATCCGTAGACCTCGCGTTTGCCGCCGAGCGGCACCAGCGTGACGTCGCGCTCCTGGCCCGGCTCGAAACGCATGGCCGTGCCTGCGGCAATGTCGAGACGCATGCCCCTGGCGCGCTCGCGGTCGAATTTCAGCCCCTCATTGGTCTCGAAGAAATGGTAGTGGCTGCCGACCTGGATTGGCCGGTCGCCGCTGTTGGCGACTTTCAGGGTGACGGTCGGCAGGCCCTTGTTGAGTTCGATGTCGCCGCCCACCGTGATGATTTCACCAGGGATCATGGTCGCCCTCACACGATGCCGAAGGCGAGACTGATGCCGATCGCCGCACAGGCGGCACCGGCAGCACGGGCCACTCCACGGAACCGGATGCCGAGACTGAGACCGGCAGCGATGCCGGCGGTATGCAGCAACAGCGTGGCGATGGCAAAGCCGGCCATGTATTCAAGCCCGCCGGCATTCTCCGGCACCTCGGTGCCATGCGCGTGGCCGTGGAAAAGTGCGAACAGGCCGATGATGGCGACCCCGGCCGAGACCGGCAGATCGATCGCCAGCGCCACCAGCAGCCCGAGCGTCACGACCGATGCCAGTATGCCCGGCTCGACGAAGGGCAGCGGCATGTGCAGCATGCCCAGCGCGCCGCCAACCAGCATGACGCCGACAAAGGCCGCCGGCCAGGCAAGAACCGCCTTGCCGCCCTTGAGCGCCGCCCACAGCCCGACCGCGACCATCACCGTCATGTGATCGAGCCCGGAAAGCGGGTGCATGAAGCCGGCCGTGAAGGAGGAGGCCGTGCCGATGCCGACATGAGCATAGGCCGGCATGGCAGCGGCCAGCAGCAGGATCGCCGACAGGCAGAGGCGTTTGGCAGGGATCATTCTATTTGCCTTTCGTTTTGCTCGGTCTGGTGTTTACGCCGCCTTGCTGGGACCGTAGCCTTCAGCCTTGAGAACACGTCTGCTCGACGCCGGATATTTCTTCAGCATCGCTGGCGGGCGGATCGGCCGCGCCGAAAAACCACCGCCGCAATTGGGGCAGATGCCGCCCGACACCTGTTCCACGCATCCGGCGCAAAAGGTGCACTCGAAGGTGCAGATCAGCGCATCCGTCGCTTCGGGCGGCAGGTCCTTGTCGCAGCATTCGCAGTTGGGACGCAGCTCCAGCATCCTGTCCTCCTCAACGGATCGGTTCGTGCACGGTCACCAGCTTGGTGCCGTCGGGAAAAGTCGCCTCGACCTGCACGTCATGGATCATCTCGGCGATGCCTTCCATGACTTGCGCGCGGCTGACGACATGAGCGCCGGCTTCCATCAGTTCGGCGACCGGACGGCCGTCGCGGGCGCCTTCGACGACGAAGTCGGTGATCAGCGCGATCGCTTCCGGATGGTTGAGCTTGATGCCGCGTTCGAGCCGCTTGCGCGCCACGATCGCCGCCATGGCGATCAGCAGCTTGTCCTTTTCCCTCGGCGTCAGGTTCATGCGTTTCCCTGGATTGGTAGAGACAGGCCTATAGTGACCATAATTTGGGCAACCCCGCCCTTCCGTTAAGCAATTCGACGAGTGGAACCAGCCGCTGGCGCAGCCGGTAGCCGTCCCCGGCGTAGAGCCTCGCAAGAAGCTTGCCAGATTTCTTCACGCTCCAGACGCTGGCGCTGCCGTGGTCGCCGACGATCTCCAGAACCCGGTCGAGCAGGGCCTCGGCGCGTGGCGACACCAGAAGCAGCGTCGCCACCGCAATCGCGCCGCCGGCAACCGCCGGGCGGTCGAGCGTGGCGGCGATATCGGGTCCGATGCGGAAATCCTCGGCATGAATGAGGGCGCCATCCTGGCGCACACGCCAGCGGTCATGGAAGTCGCCCTGCGTGGCGCGTTCGCCCATCGCCAGGCGGCCGAAAACGGCGGCTTCCAGCACCAGCGCCTCGGCGCCGACGGCAAGCTCGACCTCGAGCGTGCGGGCAAAGGCCGCCCGGTCGAAGGCGATGGTTTCCTGCGGCAGCCAGGCGATCCGGCCATTTTCGCCGACCGACAAATTGACTCGCACTTCGGCACGGTTGGATGCCGCCCGGTAGATCTTCTCGCAGGCCTGCGTGGTGATCGACGCCGAAGCGGCCGCGCCGACATCCACCTCCCAGGCGATACGGTCGCCGCCGGTCATCCCGCCGGCGGTGTTGATCAGCACCGCTTCGAGCGGATCGGTCGAGACGGCCGGCATTCTTATCTTGGCGGCGCCGTCCTGATAGAGGCGCCGCAGGCGCGTGCGGCCCTCACTGAGGGCGCAGGAAAGCCGCGCGACGCCCGCAACGCGCTGCGTCGAAATCCCGTCATGTTCGCCGTTAGGTTCGCCCATATCCATGCCTGCACGTTAAGCACTCCGTCGGCTTTGTCGATATGGAGTTCGATATAGCTTGTTGCTTGACAACGTTTCGGTTTCTATAGAGGGAACCACCTTGGTACGGTCATGCTGCGCTTGGCGAGGGTATTAAACGACGACGGTGGCTTGATACCAGGAGAAAAAGGGGCGCTGCTCAGTTGGCGTCGGGAAACGTCGAGATAGTGGGGAAGGAACCGAATGGCCGACCAGCTGGCAACGGATATCATCGCGAAGATCAAGGCTCATGCCGAGCCCGGCGGCGAAGAAATCACCACCACCACCGAATTGACCTCGCTTGGCATCCATTCGCTCGAGCTGACGGAGATTATCTTCGATCTTGAGGAAGAGTATGGCATCGAGATCGAGATGAACACGGTCGACGCCTGGAGCAATCTGAAGAATGTCGGCGACATGGTCGAAGCTGTGCGCGCGCTGATCGCGAAAAAAGCCTGAACTGAATGCGGCAGCGCGTTGTCATCACCGGCATGGGCGGCATTTGCGGGCTCGGCACCAGCGCGCCCGCGATCTGGAACGAGATGCGCGCCGGCCGCTCGGCCATCGGCCAGATCACAAGTCCCCAGCTGCATGATTTGAAGGTCAAGGTCGGCTGCGAAATCAAGGCACTTCCCGATCACGGAATCGACCGCAAGCAGACCGTGTCGATGGACCGCTTCAGCCTGCTGGCGACGATCGCAGCCAGAGAAGCCATGCAGCAGGCCGGCCTGGTTTCGAATGAAGCCACCACCTATCGGATGGGCACCGTCGTCGGTGTCGGCGTCTGCGGCTGGGAGGCGATCGAAGAGAGCTATCGCGCCATCCTGATCGAGGGCAAGAACCGCGCCGGTATCTTCACCGTGCCAAAGGTGATGCCAAGTGCGGCCTCCGGCCACGTCAGCATGAATCTCGGCCTGCGCGGCCCGGTCTTCGGCGTCACCTCGGCCTGCTCGTCGTCCAACCACGCCATCGCCTCGGCCGTCGACCAGATCAGGCTTGGCCGCGCCGATGTGATGGTCGCCGGCGGCACCGATGCGCCGCTGGTCTGGGGTATTCTGAAGGGCTGGGAAGCGCTGCGGGTGCTGGCACCCGACACTTGCCGGCCATTCTCGGCAGATCGCCAGGGCCTGTCGCTCGGCGAGGGCGCCGGCATGGCGGTGCTGGAGAGCTACGAACACGCCATGGCGCGCGGTGCCACCAT
>NZ_RZOL01000467.1:0-4449 GCF_004022985.1 Mesorhizobium sp. M7A.F.Ca.ET.027.02.1.1
CGAATAGACAGCACCGGTCGGATTGTTCGGCGTGTTGATCAGGATGGCGCGCGTGTTCGGCCGGATTGCCGCGCGGATCATGTCGGCACGTGGCTGGAAGCCATCCTCGGCCGGTGTCTCGACGACTGTGAAGTCAGCGCCCGCGGCGCTGAACGTGTTGGGATAGGTGGCGTAGTAGGGCGCCACGACGATGGCGTGGTCGCCCTGGTCGAGCACGCCCTGCACAGCGGCGTAGAGTGCGGCCTGTCCGCCCGGCGTGGCGATCACCTGATCCGGCGACGTCTCGACCCCGGTGCAGGCGCTCGAGGCCGCCGCCATCGCCTTGCGCAGGCGCGGCAGGCCGGGAAGCGGGGTGTAGTGATGATTGCTGCCGCGAACCGCGGTCACACAGGCTTCGATCGTCTGCGAAGGCGTGTCGAAATCATGGTCACCGACCGACAGCATGATGATGTCTTCGCCGGCCTCCTTGCGCGTCCAGGCGGCGAAATGGACTTCCCAGCCGTCCTTGCCCGAAGGCACGATGCCGGAAATGCGCGATGATGGTCTAGGCATGCAAAACTCCCGAAATTTCGTAGCCGGCCTGTTCGAGTCGGTCGCGCAGAGCGGCGATGTGCGGTGGTCCGACTTCGCAGCAGCCGCCAACGATGCTTGCCCCAGCCTCGACCCAGCCGATCGCCTGGTCGGCATAGGCATCCGGGCCAAGGTCGTGACGAGCGTGCAGCACATCGACGGTGCCGCCGTGCTTGAGTGCTTCGGTTGACGTGAAGCCATTGGCGTAGGCGCCGACCGGGCCGCCGAGGTCGATCAGTTCAGGCAAAGCCGCGGCGACTGCTTCCGGCCGGCAGCAATTGACCAGCCGCGCGGCGACTGCCAGGCCGTCGAGCGCGCTTGCCGCGGTGGCTATTGCTTCGCCGCTGCGCAGCCGCGGCTTGCCGTGGTCGGCCAGCGTCCACGACACCCATACCGGCTTGCCGCTTTCCGATGCCGCGGTGACCGCCGCGCGGGCTTCGTCCGCCGACGCCATGGTTTCACACAGGAACAGGTCGACGCCATCGGCCTGCTCGGCAACGATGCGGCGGTAAATATCGAGCGTGGCCTCGAAGGAAATGGTCAGTGCCGGTGCATAGCTGCCGAAAAGCGGCGATAGGCAGCCGGCGATGGCTGCATCGCCGGCCTCGTCGCGGGCCTGCCTGGCCAATTCGATGCCGCGCTTCTGCAACGGCTTGAAAAGGTCTTCCGCACCTTCACGCGCCAGGCGTTCGGGCGTTGCCGAATAAGTGTTGATGGTGATGACGCGAGCGCCGGCGCGAATGAATTCCGCGTGCAGGTCGCGCACCAGATCAGGTTCGTCGATCAGCACCCTGGCCGACCATAGCGGCGTCGGCTCGGATTTGCTGCGGCGGACCAGTTCCTGGCCCATGCCGCCATCGGTGAGGATGATTTTCTTCATGCGCGCAGCCTTTCGTTCTTCGGATCCCACAGCGGTTCATCCTTCTGCACGATCGCCTGAAAGCGGTCACCGAAGATTTCGACCTCGACTGATGTGCCTGGCTCGGCCAGATCGGCGCGCAGCATGCCGAGCGCGATCGACTTGTCGACCCGGTGGCCCCAACCGCCGGACGTCGTCTCGCCGACGATCTTGCCGTCATGCCACAGCGTCGACACCGAAGGGGCGTCGCAGTCGCCCGGGTTCTCTATAACCAGCGTGACGAAGCGCTTCTTCACGCCTTGCTGCTTTTCGTTCTGGAGTGCAGCCTTGCCACGGAAATCGGGCTTGTCCCATTTGACGAAGCGCTCCAGCCCCCCCTGCAGGATCGAATAGTCGGTCGACAGGTCGCCCTTCCAGGTGCGGTAGCCTTTTTCAAGCCTGAGCGAATCCAACGCATACATGCCGAATGGCTTCAGCCCATGCTGCTGGCCTGCCGCGCAGACGGCGTCGAAGATGGCGGCGGTGTCGTCCACCCTGGTGTGGATTTCCCAGCCGAGTTCGCCGGCGAAGGAGACGCGCACAAGCTTCGCCCAGCGGCCGGCGATCTTGGTTTCCTGATGCGTCAGCCATGGCAGAGTGAGGTCGGCTTCGCAGACATCAGTGAGGATTTTTCGCGAGTTCGGGCCGGCCAGGATCTGGGTCGAGAATTCCTCGGTCCGGTCGATCAGCCTGAACGGCGCATCCTTGGGCATGCGCGACTTCAGCCATTCGAAATCATGCCACTGCGCGACCGCCGCGGTGATCAGCGTCATCAGGTTGTCGTCGTGGCGAACCACGGACATTTCGGTGACGATGCGGCCCTTGTCGTCGGCGAAATAGACGAGACCGAGGCGGCCGGGCTTCGGCACCAGGCCGGTGACCTGCAGGCTCAGCCATTCGGCGGCACCGGGACCGTCGAGGTTGAAGCGCGAGAAGCCCGGCAGGTCCAAAATGCCGGCGGCGTCGCGCACGGCCAGGCACTCCTCGCGCACGCGATGATGCCACGGTCCGTCGCGGCGGAAGGTCAGCGTGGCTTCCTCGGAAATGTCATCGCCGTCTTGTGCGTACCAGGTGGCACGCTCCCAGCCATTGTAGGCGTCGAAGCGGCCGCCGAGCGCCTTGATGCGATCGTGGATCGGCGACAGCTTGCGGTCGCGGCCTTCCGGCCAGGCATGGCGCGGGAACTGGATCGCGTATTCGTTGCCGTAGATCTCCATGCCCTTGGCGAGGCAGTAGTCCGGCGCCGAGGCAAAGGAGGTGAAGCGGCGCGGGTCGCACGACCACATATCCCATTCGGTCTGGCCCTCTGTCACCCATTCGGCCAGCACCTTGCCGGCGCCGCCACCCTGGGCAATGCCGAAGGTGAAGACGCAGGCCTCGAAGGCGTTGGGAACGCCGGGCATCGGGCCGATCAGCGGGTTGCCGTCCGGCGTGTAGGGGATAGGCCCGTTGATCACCTTGGACAGGCCGGCGGTGCCAAGGATCGGCACGCGGGCGACGGCATCGGCCAGATAATGTTCCAGCCGGTCGAGGTCGTCGGGGAACAATTGAAAGGAAAAATCCTCCGGCATCGGGTCGTTGTGGGTGGCCCAATGCGCGCGGCAATTGCGCTCATAGGGACCGAGATTCATGCCGTTCTTCTCCTGACGCAGATAGTAGGAGGTGTCGACGTCGCGCAGCAGCGGCAGTTTCTTGCCCTGTTCCTTCGACCATGCCGCCAGCTCGGGGATCTCCTCGAACAAAATGTACTGATGGCTCATCACCATCATCGGCACGTCGCGGCCGAACATCCGGCCGACTTCGGCGGCGCGGTAGCCGGCGGCATTGACGACGATCTCGCAGCGGATCTCACCTTGCGCCGTCTCGACCACCCACTCGTCGTTCTCGCGGCGCACGCCTGTGACCGGGCAGAAGCGGATGATCTTCGCGCCCATGTCGCGCGCGCCCTTGGCCAGCGCCTGGGTGAGCTGCGCCGGATCGATGTCGCCGTCGCTCGGGTCGTAGAGCGCGCCTTTCAAATCATGCGTCTCGATGAAGGGATAGCGGCGCTGGATCTCGTCGACGCCGACGATGTCGATGTCCATACCCTGGTAGCGGCCCATGCCCTTGGCGCGCTGAAATTCCTGCATGCGCTCTTTCGTGTGGGCAAGGCGCAGCGAGCCGGTGACGTGATAGTTCATGGGATAGTCGACTGCGTCGGCCAGCCCGCGATAAAGCTCGGTCGAATAGCGCTGCATGTTCATCAGCGACCAGGACGAGGAGAAAGTCGGCACGTTGCCGGCGGCATGCCAGGTCGAGCCCGAAGTCAGCTCGTTCTTTTCCAAGAGCACGCAGTCGGTCCAGCCCGCCTTGGCGAGATGGTAGAGCGCGGAAGTGCCGACGGCACCGCCTCCGATGATCACCACGCGCGCCGTGCTCGGCAAACCCGCCATGTTCTTCTCCAAACTTGAACTCAATAGACGGGTGGTGAAACCACCCAGATGACAATTGCAGGCTCCGCGCCCGGATTGCGCCAGCGGTAAGGCTTGCCTTCAAAGCGAAAGGAGTCGCCTTCGCCAAGCCGATGCCAGACACCTCCGATCTCGATGTCGAACAGCCCGGAGGCGACGTATCCAGCTTCCTCGGTCGGCCGCTGCGCCTCGGCCTTCAGTTCCGCGCCCGGCGCGAAGACCGAACGCACCATCTCGAAGCTACCGCCGAGATCGGGCGACAGAAGCTCCTCCACCAGGCCGGATTCGCTTGTGCCAAGCGTGCGGCGCCTGCCAGCGCGCACGACCACGCCGCGCTCGCTTTCGACAGGTACGTCATGGCTGAAGAACAGGCTGATCGGCACGCCGAACAGTTCGGCGAAGGCTCGGAGGTCACCGAGCGATGGCGTCGACAGACCGCGCTCGACCTGGCTGACCCAGCCGACCGAACGGCCAAGCTTCGAGCCGATCTCGGCGAGTGTCAGCGCGCGCGCCTTGCGCAGGGCCCTGATA
>NZ_RZOL01000468.1:0-4441 GCF_004022985.1 Mesorhizobium sp. M7A.F.Ca.ET.027.02.1.1
CCTCACCTTCGCGGTGCTGGTCTTCCCCGGCTTTCCGATGATGGCGTTCAGCTCGGTCATCGAGCCGCTGCGTGCCGCCAATGTCCTGGCGAAAAGAGAATGCTATCGCTGGATCATCGTCGGTGGCACGAAAGGCTCGGTCGAGGCCTCGAACGGCGTCGTCATCCAGCCGGGTTTTTACGCCGAGGACGCGCCCAAGGTCGACCGCATCGTCGTCTGCTCGGGCGGCGATGCCGATCACCTCGTCGCCGAGGACGCAGCACACTGGATCCGCAAGAGCCTGCGCAATGGCGCCCATATCGGCGCGGTGGCGGATGCGGCGTTCTTCCTCGCCCGCGCCGGCCTGCTCGACGGCCATGCCTGCACCTTGCACTGGACCAGCCAGGCCGCCTTCACCGAAGCCTTCCCCAACATCGAGCTCAGGCGCGACCTCTATGTCATCGACCGCAAGCGCTTCACTTCGGCCGGCGGCGTCGGCAGCCTCGACATGATGCTGGAGATCATCACCCGCGATTACGGCGCCGAGCTTGCCGCCGGCGTCGCCGAATGGTTCGTGCACAGCCAGCTGCGTTCCAGCATCGACCGCAAGATGATGCCCTTGCGGCTGCGCACCGGCGTCCAGAACGAACTGGTGTTGTCGGCCATCGCTATCATGGAGGACGCGGTCGAAGAGCGGCTCGGCATGGCCGAGCTGACCGCGAAGCTCGGCGTCTCCTCCGACAAGCTCGAACGCTCCTTCCGCTCCGAACTCGCCATCTCGCCCAATGGTTATTACCGGCGCCTAAGGTTGAAGCGCGCCGCCGACCTTTTGGCGCATTCGACGCTCGCCGTGCGCGACGTGGCGCTGGCGTGTGGGTTTGCGTCGATGTCGAGTTTTGCCCGGGCGTTTCGCGAAGAGCATGGGCATCCGCCGAAGCGGGCGAGACGGCATTAGGTGTCGCTCCCTGACGGGTGTGACGTTGGCGGGACAGCGCCCCCCTCTGTCCTGCCGGACATCTCCCCCTCAAGGGGGGAGATCGGACTGCATCTCTGCTTTCGCTAATCTCAGATGTTGCAGAGAAGAATGGCGGCATCGAAACTGCCAATCTCCCCCCTTGAGGGGGAGATGCCCGGCAGGGCAGAGGGGGGCGCCAAGGATCGCGACGTAACCGATTAGCCAGCGGCATCCCGCACAACAAACGCGGTTTTCCGCACAATCCATCCGCCCCGCCTGCGCCATGCTCCGACCTCGCAACCCAGCCAAGGCCGTACCCCCATGAGCATCGTCGTATTCGACCCCGACAGCACCGAGGACGTGGACTTCAAGGACCGCATGCGCCACCCGGCCGCGGCCGATCCGGCCGGCGGCATGTGGCTGTCGGACACCGAGCCGTCCTTCATCGATGCCGACGCCCTGCGCAAGGGCCGGCTGGCGAAGCTGCGCGGCTGGATGCGCAAGGCCGGCTATGGCGGCGTGGTGCTGTTCGATCCGTACAACCAGCGCTACGCCACCGGCTCGCGGAACATGTTCGGCTATTTCCTGCGCAACTCGACCCGCTATTTCTTTATCCCGACCGAAGGGCCGATCGTGCTGTTCGAATACCCGCAGAGCTATCATGTCTCGATGGTGCTCGACACGATCGACGAGGCGCGGCCTTCCAAGCTGGTCTGGTCGTCGGTGTCGGGTCGCGACGACGAGACCGCCGGTCCCTTCGCCGACGAGATCGCCGAGCTTCTGAAGCAGCATGGCGGTGGCTCGATGAAGCTCGGCCTCGACCGCTGCAGCCATCTGCAGGCGCTGGCGCTTGAAAAGCGCGGCTGCGAGGTTCGCGACTGCCAGGGCGAGATCCTGGCGGTGCGCGCGGTCAAGACGCCCGAGGAAGTCAAATGCCTGCAGGTGTCGATGGCCGGCGCCGAGGCCGCCGTCTATGCGGTGCGCGAGGCGATCAAGCCCGGCGTCTCCGAAAACGAACTGTTCGCCATCATGTATGGCGAGGTCATCCGCCAGGGCGGCGAGTTCATCGAGACGCGGCTGCTGACATCGGGCCAGCGTACCAATCCGTGGTTCAACGAGGCCAGCGGCCGCAAGATCCGGCCCGGCGAACTCTTGGCGCTCGATACCGACACGATCGGCTGCTACGGCTATTATTCGGATTTCTCGCGCACCTTCCGCTGCGGGCCGGGCAAGCCGACGCCTTACCAGAAGTCGCTCTACCGCATGGCGCACGACCAGGTTCAGCACAACATTTCGATCGTCAAACCCGGCATGGCGTTCCGCGAGATTGCCGAGAAGGCGTGGAAAATCCCGGACCGTTTCGTAGACCAGCGCTACACCTCGGTCATGCACGGCGTCGGCATGCATGGCGAAACGCCGTTCATCGCGCATGCCATGGATTACGAGACCTATGGCCGCGACGGCCATATCGTGCCAGGCATGGTGGTGAGCGTGGAAAGCTATATTGGCGAAAAGGTCGGCCGCGAGGGCGTCAAGCTGGAGGACGAGATCCTGATCACCGAGACGGGTACAGAGCTTCTGTCGCGCTTTCCTTATGAGGACGAGTTTCTGGAGACGCAGGTTTGAGGGCGGTTTCGTACACCGGCGCCGGATCGCGAGCCTTCGCTGCTGTCGCAGCCTTCCATCGCTTCGTCATCCTAGGGCGGAGCAAGGAGCGCAGCGACGCGGCGCAGACCCCTGGAGCTGCTTCGCAGCCCAAGGGATCCATGCCGCGACCTCTATGCACCGCAACGGTACAAGTTCTGCACCGCTGCACCATTCGATCAACGTCACGGCATGGAACCTCGGGTCTCCGCGACGGAGCTTCGCTCCTGCTCCGCCCGTGGATGACGAAGGTTGGGAGGCGCCGGCCAATCACCGCTGCTTGCGCCAGCTCGCTAAACAGAGCGGTGTCGCCCGCCCACAACCAAGGCGCATCCGCATGAAAACCCCCATCGCCATCGAACCCGGCACCGTGGCCGCGATCTTCATCGACCTGCAGGAAGAGCACCGGCAGGACCCCCGCTACCTGGTCGAGGGCTTTAGCAGCATCCTCGCCAACGTCCAGCGCTTGCAGGCGGCGGCGCGGGGCAACCATGTGCCGCTTTACCACTGGGCCTACATCGTCGATCTCGACAGCCAGGACCGGCCGTTTCATCCGCTCGGTGCGGACGGCAAGTCGGCCTTCTCCGACAAGAGCGATCCGCTGACCGAGATCTGCCGTGAGGTGGCGCCGATCAACGGCGAGGCGCTGCTGATCAAGGCCGAGGCCAGCGCCTTCCGCACCGGGCCGGCGGCGCGCGACATCAAGTCTTCAGGCATCGAATGGTTGGTCATATCAGGTGTCTGGACCGAGGCCTGCATCGACGCGTCGGTCAAGGATGCGGTGGCCAAGGGCTTTCGCGTGCTGCTGGTCAAGGATGCCTGCGGCAGCGGCAGCGCGGCCATGCACCAGACCGGCATCCTCAACCTCGCCAACCGGCTCTATGGCGGCGCCGTCACCGATACCGATGGCGCCTGCCGGCTGCTGGCCGGCGAGACCGTCACCGCCTGGCAGGTCGAGGGCTCGGTGCCGCTGCGCTTCTCCTTCGACAACGCGGCCGCGCTCTACGCCGACCTATGACGCGCGGCCCCTACGAAACACGGCTCGACCCGGCCCTTTGGGCCTATATCGACGCCGTCAACGGCTGGTATCCGCCCGAAATCCTCGGCCTGCCGATCGACAAGCAGCGCGCCGTCTATGACCGTATGAGCCGCGCCTTCCACCAGGGCCGCCCGCCCGGCGTCAAGGCCAGCGACGGCCTGATCGCCGCCGCCGGCCGCGACATCCCGATCCGCCGTTACCGGCTTGCCGGCAAGGCCGCCAAGGGGATGGTGATCTACTACCACGGCGGCGGCTTCATCCTCGGCGGCCTCGAAAGCCATGACGACATCTGTGCCGAGCTCTGCGCCGGCACCGGTTTCGACGTGCTGTCGGTCGACTACCGGCTGGCGCCGGAGCATCTTCATCCCGCCGCCTTCGACGATGCCGTCGCCGCCTTCGAATGGGCAGCGGCCACATCAGGCCTGCCGCTGGTCCTGTGTGGCGAAAGCGCTGGCGGCAATCTCGCCGCCGCCGTGGCGCAGACGACGCGCCGCCATATCAGAGCTGCGGTCGGGCAAGTGCTGATCTATCCCGAACTCGGCGGCGACGAGACCGCAGGCTCCTATGTCGAACACGCCAACGCGCCGCTGCTATCCGTGGCCGACATCGCCTTCTACCGCGACGTCCGCTCGGCCAGGCGGCAATCGCCCGACGACCCGACCTTCTCGCCGCTGCGCGACACCGATTTCTCCGGCCTGCCGCCGACGGTGATCGTCACGGCGCAATGCGACCCGCTGTCGTCGGATGGCGAGACCTACCGCGACCGCATTGTGGCCGCCGGCGGCAAGGCCTGGTGGCACGAGGAGCCGAGGCTGGTGCACAGC
>NZ_RZOL01000469.1:0-4436 GCF_004022985.1 Mesorhizobium sp. M7A.F.Ca.ET.027.02.1.1
TCCATAAATCGAGCAGCGTCGTCTGCATGCGCTCGATGCGCTGCCGCGCGAGCGCATGCAGACGACGCTGCTCGATTTATGGACGGCAAGCGAGGTCGGCGTGCTGATGGTGACGCATGGCATCGAGGAGGCGCTGGTGCTGGCCACCCGCATCCTCGTGCTGGCGCCCGGTCCGGGCCGCGTGGTGCGGACTTTTGAACCCGGCTTCTCCAGGCGCTACGCATCGGGCGAAGCCGTCCGCACCATCAAGGCCGATCCGGCTTTTGCGATGGCGCGCGGCGAGTTGACCGACGCGATCTTCGAAGGAGAGGCGGCATGACCGTTACTTCCTACACGGAGCGACCGGGGCACAAGATCGACGAGGCCGATGGCCTGTCGGTGCCGTGGTCACGACCCAGCCCGAAGCGCAAAGGCGTTTCCGCGCGCGCGGTCAGCGCGGTGACCATCCTGGTGGTGCTGGCGCTGTGGGCGCTGTCGGCCCGCCTGCAACTGGTGTCGCCAGTGTTTCTGCCATCGCCTGCCGCCGTGTGGAACAAGTTCATCACCGTCGCCCGTGACGGCTTCGTCGATGCTACGCTGCTGCAGCATGCCGTCGCCAGCCTGGGCCGGGTATTCGCCGCGCTGGTCGCCGCCCTTGCCATTGGCGTGCCGGTTGGTCTCGCCATCGGCATCAGCACCATCGGGCGCGGCATCTTCGATCCGCTGCTGGAATTCCTGCGGCCGATCCCGCCGCTCGCCTACCTGCCGCTGGTCATCATCTGGTTCGGCATCGGCGAGCCGTCGAAGATCCTGGTGATCGCCATTGCCATGCTGGCGCCGGTGGCGCTGTCGACCGCGTCCGGCGTTCGCGGCGTCTCGCAGGAACGCATCAACGCGGCGCGCTCGCTGGGCGCTACCCAGCGCCAAGTGGTCCGCCACGTCATCCTGCCCAGCGCGTTGCCGTCGATCCTGACCGGTCTGCGCATCGCGCTCGGCGCCGGCTGGTCGACGCTGGTGGCGGCCGAACTGGTGGCGGCGACACGCGGGCTTGGCTTCATGATCCAGTCGGCCGCCCAGTTCCTCGTCACCGACGTGGTGGTGATGGGCATATTGGTGATCGCGGCCATCGCCTTCGTGCTCGAATTCACCATCCGCAGGATCGAGCGCGTGCTCGTCCCGTGGGCGGGACGCGAATGATCCGAGCCCAGAGGAGCAGGAGAGAATGACGATGACCCATTCCACCGCCGTGCTGTTCGCCCAAGCCGGTAACTGGCTTCTCGCCTGGACCAGGGAAAGCCAGCCGCCAGAACAGCAACCGAAATCGCCAACGCCGGTCCGCTGGGACGCCGAGCGCGACCGCCTGCCGCCACGCGACGAGAGTTTTTACTGGGCCTGGCAGTATTGGTCGCAGTGAAGGGGGTGGCGCACGATTCATGTCACGAAGACGGCCTAACCCTGGTTTCGTCATCCTAGGGCGAAGCAAGGAGCGAAGCGACGCGCGCAGACCCTAGGATCCATGCCGCGACGGTGATGTTATGCTCCGGCGGTGAAAGAAACCGAGCGCCTACCAGCCGGTTCCACGAAAGAGCTCGAACCACTCTGGATTGGCTTTTTCGATCAATCGATCTTCCATTGACGTGGCCAGCGCTTCAGTGACTTCTCGCGCTGGATGGCATCGGTGATGTCGAAATACTCCTCGTACCAGACAAGGCGTTGCACGCCGTAGCGACTGGTGAAGCGCGAGCCCTCACCGGATTTGTGCTCCGGCATGCGGCGGCCGAGATCGTTGGTGACGCCGATGTAGATCGTACCGCGCTTCTGACTCGCGGTCATGTAGACGTAGCCGGTCATGGTTTCAGGGTAACAAGCCTCGGTGCGCGGACAAGCGCCATTCTGATCCGTAGCGTTCTAAGGCAAACGTCACGGCATGGATCCTAGGGTCTGCGCCGCGTCGCTTCGCTCCTTGCTCCGCCCTAGGATGACGAAGGAAGGGTCGCTGCAGAAAATATTTCCGCCGTTCGCAACGAACTCGCAAAATCATTCCTCTACTAACTTTATAGAACTACCTAGCCTGATCCATCTTCCAACCGGCGGGGCCATTTCCGGCGCCGATCCGCAGCGAAGGAGAGGGATCAATGTTCAATCTAACGAGACGTGTTTTCGGCATCGGCCTGCTGGCGGCGACGGTTGCCGTGTCATCCGGCGCCACAGCGCAGGAGCTGAAGCAGCTCAGCATCGGCTATCAGAAGACCGGCCTGCCGGTGATCGCCAGGCAGCAGCAGGTGATCGAAAAGGCCCTTGAAGACAAGGGCGTGACGGTCAAATGGGTCGAGTTCACCGCCGGTCCGCCGCTCGTGGAGGCGCTCAATGTCGGCGCCATCGATGTCGGCTGGACCGGCGACGCACCGCCGATCTTCGGCCAGTCGGCCGGCGCCAACATCGTCTATGCGGCAGCGCTGCCGTCGAATGGCGAGGGCGAGGCGATCTTCGTCAAGCCGGCGTCGCCGATCCAGTCCGTCGCCGATCTCAAGGGCAAGCGCGTCGGTGTCGGCAAGGGCACCAGCGCGCATAATCTGCTTGTCGCCGCACTGGAAAAGGCTGGCATTGCCATCGACCAGATCACGCCGGTCTATCTCAGCCCGGCGGATGCGGCCGCAGCCTTCGCCAGCGACCAGATCGATGCCTGGAGCGTTTGGGATCCGTTCTTCGCCATCGCCGAAACCCGCTACCAGCCGCGTGTGCTGGCCCGCTCCAGCGAGGTGCTCAAGGTCAACACCTATTTCCTCGCCAACAAGGATTTCGCCAAGGCGCACCCCGAAACCATCACAACGACGATATCGGCCCTTGGCGAGGCGGCGAAATGGGCCGACCAGAACCGCGACAAGGTGGCCGCGGCGCTGCATGAGGTGACCGGTGTGCCGCTCGACGCGCAGATCATCGCCGCCAACCGCACCAAGTTCGGCATCTTTCCGATCACCGACGAGATCATCGCCGGCCAGCAGGCCACCGCCGACCGCTTCTACAAGCTCGGGCTGATCCCGAAAGCGGTCCGCATCTCCGACGCGGTGTGGACGGCACCCGGCAACTAACTTGTCCCCTGACGGCGCCGGGTGAGTACGCCCGGCGCCATTTTGCGTTTGCACCCATATCTACAGGAGATCCGCCCGTGACTGTGCCAGACATGACCGCGCCTGCCAGCACCGCACCGCTCGATTTCTTCTGGTTCATCCCGACGCATGGCGACGGTTCCTATCTCGGTTCCGAGGAGCAGCAGCGACCGCCCGAATTCGGCTACTTCAAGGAGATCGCGCAAGCGGTCGACCGGCTCGGCTTTCCCGGCGTGCTGCTGCCCACGGGTCAGAACTGCGAAGATTCCTGGATCACCGCGACAGGTCTCGCGACGCTGACCGAAAAGCTGAAGTTTCTCGTTGCGCTGCGGCCGGGCGTCACGCTGCCGACTTTCGCCGCGCGCCAGACCGCGGCCCTCGATCGCTTGAGCAATGGCCGCCTGCTGCTCAATGTCGTGGTCGGCGGCAACCCGACCGAGCTCGCCGGCGACGGCGTCTTCCTGCCGCATGACGAGCGCTATGCCCAGGCGCATGAGTTCCTGACCATCTGGCGCGGCCTGGTGTCCGGCGAGCGGGTCAATTTCGACGGCAAATATTACCGCGTCGAGAATGGCCGCCTCGACCTTCTGCCGCACCAGGAGCGGCCGCCGCTCTATTTCGGTGGGTCGTCGGACGCAGGCCAGGACCTCGCCGCCGACCTCGTCGACATGTATCTGACCTGGGGCGAACCGCCGGCGCAGGTTGCCCAGAAGCTGGCGGCGGCGCGCGCAAAAGCGGCACTGCGCGGCAGAAAACTGCGCTTCGGCATCAGGCTGCATTTCATCGTCCGTGAGACCGAGGACGAAGCCTGGCGCGCCGCCGACCGGCTGATCAGCCATGTCACCGACGCCCAGATCGAAAATGCGCAGGCGCGCTTCCTCAACCAGATGGATTCGGTCGGCCAGCGCCGCATGGCGCAATTGCATGGCGGACGCCGTGACAGGCTGGTCGTCTCGCCCAATCTGTGGGCCGGTGTCGGGCTGGTGCGTGGCGGCGCCGGCACGGCACTGGTCGGCACGCCGGAACAGATCACCGAGCGCATCCGCGAATACCAGGCGATCGGCATCGATACCATCATCGGCTCGGGCTATCCGCATCTCGAGGAAGCGTACCGCGTCGCCGAGCTTCTGTTCCCGAAACTCGGGCTCGGCACCAGGCGGCAGCGGGCCCATGAGAACATCGCCAACGAATTCTCGGTCGGCTTCCATGGCGCCAACCGCCTGCAGGCTTCGTCATGAGCTTTGCCACGCGCCTGCATGGCAATGCCATCGGCTGGCTGCTCCCGGCGCTGGTTATTGCCGGCTGGGAGATTGCCAGCCGCGCGGGCGTCATGCCCGCCAACGTGCTGCC
>NZ_RZOL01000046.1:0-25112 GCF_004022985.1 Mesorhizobium sp. M7A.F.Ca.ET.027.02.1.1
GATCAGAATGGTGTCGCCGCTGGTGCAGCCGGTCGCCACCTTTTCGGCGCGCTGCGGAAAGGTCTTGAAAGCTTTCGGTTCGTGGTAGCGCACCGTGATCAGTCTTGTGCCGGCGAGCACGAAGGTAACCGGGGACATCAAGGGATCGTCGATTTCGGTCTGGGCGGGCAGGGTGGCGGTCATGAAATAGGCGCCGTCCTCGACATAGAGGCGGCTCGAAATCTCGATCTCCTCCATCTCCTCGCGCGTCGGAATGGCAACGCCGAGCCAGCTCTCGATCGTCGCTTCCTCTTCCTTTGTCGGGTTGAACAGGTCCGCCCAGACGATGGTCTCGCTGTTTGCCAGGAGATCGTCGACGACGCGCAGGCGGTCATTGTCCACGACGAAGGCCTTGATCATCGCCTGATATCCCTTGCTGGGGCCAAAGGGTGCGTTCGGATTGACGCGTCGTGTTGGATTGCACGGGTTCTCGACGTCAGCGCCGACCGTGCGTCTGCCGCTTAGACCTGTGACGTGACAAAATCAAGACAACCGGCTGTAGGGCGGATGGCCGCCGTCGCCTTGGAAGCATGTATCGAGGAACTTCGCCGACAGCTTGCCGGGATGTTCTCGAGCGCTTCAGGCATCAGGTGTTGAACTTGAACAACAGCACATCGCCGTCCTGGACGACATATTCCTTGCCTTCGTCGCGCGCCTTGCCGGCTTCCTTGGCCGCCACTTCGCCGCCCAGTGTGACGAAGTCGTTGTAGGAGATGGTCTGGGCGCGGATGAAGCCGCGCTCGAAATCGGTGTGGATGACACCGGCGGCCTGTGGCGCCTTGTCGCCCCTATGAATGGTCCAGGCGCGCGTCTCCTTCGGCCCGGCGGTGAAATAGGTGATGAGGTGCAGCAAATCGTAGCCGGCGCGGATGACCTTGTTGAGGCCTGGCTCGTCGAGGCCGAGCGAGGACAGGAATTCCATCTCTTCCTCGTCCGAGAGCTGCGCGACCTCGGCTTCGATCGCCGCCGAGATCACCACTGTGCCGGCGCCCTGGGCGGTGGCCATCTTTTCCACGGCCCTGGTGTGTTCGTTGCCGGTGGCGGCGTCGGCCTCCGCGACATTGCAGACATAGAGCACGGGATGCGAGGTCAGAAGGTTCAGGCCCTGCAGGATGCGCAAATCTTCGGCCGAAATACCCTTGAGCAGGATGCGGGTCGGCTTGCCGGCCTGCAGCAGTTCGAGCGCTGCCTCCATCAACGGCAGCACGGTCGTCGCTTCCTTGTCCTTGCTGCCGGCGCGCTTGCGGATCTGCACGATGCGGCGCTCTAGGCTGTCGAGGTCGGCAAGCATCAGCTCGGTCTCGACCGTCTCGGCATCGGCGACGGGGTCGATGCGGCCCTCGACATGGGTGATGTCGTCATCCTCGAAGCAGCGCAGCACATGCACGATGGCGTCGACCTCGCGGATGTTGGCGAGGAACTGGTTGCCCAGCCCTTCGCCTTTCGAGGCACCGCGCACCAGGCCGGCAATGTCGACGAAAGAGATGCGAGTTGGAATGATCTCCTTCGACTTGGCGATCGCCGCGATCTTCTGCAGGCGCGGATCTGGCACCGCCACCTCGCCGGTGTTCGGTTCGATGGTGCAGAATGGATAGTTGGCGGCTTGCGCCGCAGCCGTTCTGGTCAACGCGTTGAAAAGCGTCGACTTGCCGACGTTGGGCAAGCCAACGATGCCGCATTTGAAACCCATTTTTGTTCGGTCCTATCGGGAAAATAGAAATTTGATCAGGGCTATGGGCGATAGGGGTGATCAACGTCAAGCCCTTCGGTCCCTCGATGCTCAGTCCTTGCCGCCGAACAGCTTCTTCAGCATGGCGGCCATTGGACCGCTTTCCGGCAGCTTGACCACCGGCTGTTGAGGCCGTGCTTGGCGGACATGACTTTGCTGCTTGTGCGCCGGCTGCTTCTGCGCTGGCTTTTCGGGCTCCGGCCCGGCCTTGCCCTGGACGGCGAGACTGGCCTTATTCATGAAGCCGGATTCGTCGCCCTTGACGATCATGGCGGCATTGTCGGCGATCGCGTCGAGCAGCGGGTCGAGCCATTCGCGGTCGGCTTTGGCGAAATTGCCGAGCACATGGTGCTGGACCATTTCCTTGACGCCGGGATGGCCGACGCCGATGCGCACGCGGCGATAGCCATTGCCGATATGGCCGTCGATCGACCGGATGCCGTTGTGGCCGCCGGCGCCGCCACCGGTCTTGATGCGCAGCTTGCCTTCGGCAAGGTCGATCTCGTCATAGAAGACGGTGAGCGCGGAAAGCTCGAGCTTGTAGAAGCGCAGTGCTTCGCCGACCGACTGGCCGGACAGGTTCATGAAGGTCTGCGGCTTGATCAGGACGATTTTTTCGCCGCCGAGCGTGCCCTCGGAAATCAGGCCCTGGAATTTCTTCGACCAGGGCGAAAAGGAATGGCGGCGGGCGATTGCGTCCGCCGCCATGAAACCGACATTGTGGCGGTTGTCAGCGTATTTCGCGCCCGGATTGCCGAGACCTGCAAACAGCAGCATCGCCTGCTCCGGGCGTGAAAGAGTTACTTCTCGTCGGCGGCAGGAGCTGCCTCAGGTGCAGCCGCTTCAGCCGTCTCTTCCGTCTCCGGCTTCATCGCCGACGAACCGGCAATGGTCGCGATGGTGAAGTCGCGGTCGGAGATCACAGGCTTGACGCCAGCCGGCAGCTTGACCGCCGAGATGTGGATCGAGTCGCCGATGTTGGCGCCGGTGAGATCGACGGTGATGAACTCCGGGATCGCATTGGCCGGGCAGTGGAACTCGACTTCGTGACGCACGATGTTGAGCACGCCGCCGCGCTTGATGCCGGGCGACTTGTCCTCGTTGATGAAGTGGACAGGCACGTCGACATTGACTTCGGTGTCCTTGCCGATGCGCAGGAAGTCGACATGGACAGGGAAATCCTTGACCGGGTCGAGCTGGAAGTCCTTCGGCAGGACCTGGATCTTCTTGCCGTCGACATCGATCGTGGCGATCGTGGTCAGGAACCCGCCGCCATGGATCTTGTAGTAGATGTCCTTGTAGGTGAGCGCGATAGCCAGGGGAGGCTGCTTGTCACCATAGATTACTGCAGGCACTTTACCGTTGCGGCGAACTGCACGGGCGGACCCCTTACCGACCTGTTCGCGTGCTTCGGCCTTGAGCTCGTAAGTGTCGTGGCTCATGGCATTTCCTTTCGGTTTACTGGAGCGCTCACGGTTGGCAGAGTGCCTGGACCGTAAACGTCGAAAGCCGACATACCCATGCATGATCTGGTCCGAAAACCGGAATCCACTTTTCGGGATCATGCGGGAAGGCGGCCTTCCGCCGCGTTGCCTCCAAGGGTGTCTACGCGGGTGGCGGCTCTATAGCGGAAGGCGGCCGGAGGTGCAAGCCAAAGGCACGCCCAGCCTGGTGCAGTCCAGGCGGTCGCTATCCGCGCTTTTCGATGACGGCATAAAGCACGTTGCGGTTCTCGCCGAAGAACACCCGCGCCTCGACGGTGTTGCGGTCGACGCTGGCATTGACGATGTTCCACATATCGACCTCCGATCGCAGCAGCAACACCCAGTCCATGAATGTCTCCCGGTAGCCGGCGTCAGGCGTGCCCTCGGCGTAGTTCGCAAACAGGAACGTCCCGTTCGGCTTCAACATCTGCAGGCAGGTCTTCGTGAGTTTCACCGCGACGTTGTGGGCGAGGTAGTCGTAGAGGCCGGAGGCATAGATGAAATCGAACTTGCCGAGCTTGTGGCCCCGCGTGAGCACGGTTCGCACCGAGCCGTCGATGGCTTCGACCGCGGTGCCCTGGAAGTCGCGCGCGATCAGCCCAACGCTCTGGGGATCCTGATCGAGCGCAATCCAGCGCTTGAGACGGCCCTCCGTCAAGGCTACCGAGCGATTGGCCTCCCGCAAATGGCCGGCCGCGATCGCCAGGACCTCGGTTTGCGGTCCATTCTTGACCGCAATCTCGTCGACATATCGGGTCAGGAGGTCGCGTCGTTCCCGTGCCGCGACGCATGAGGGTACGTTCTGGGTATGGCTATAGAGCGCCTTGCCGATCTCCGAGGCATTGGCCACGCTCTCTGCCACGTGCGGGTCGCAATAGATGTAATCAAGCAACTGCGCGTCGCCGGAATAGCCCCTGGGCTTGGTGAAGGACCAGTGCGTCAGCGGATCCTCGAGAAAATACTTCAGGATCGGATGGTTCTGCGCCACCGGTATCAACGCATGCCAGACGTCGGGATGAACCTTGGAATGCAGGCCATTGAGGAAGGACAGCAAGCGACCGACGATCTCGGCGGGGTTCTTGTCCTGTTCGATCTGCTGCTGTGTCGCGTGGAGAATGAGCGCCAGCTCCGCGCGCGCGGTTTCGAACGCTTCGCCATGATGCTCGAGCTTTCCCCGAGGCAGCGTGCCGGCGAGCATCGCGGCAGTAATCAAGCTTTTGCCATCAAGAACGGTCTGCACGCCATCACTCCATAGTTAACAGTCGGTTAACTTATTGCGTAGAATGCTCCATTTGCCAATGTCGGGCTGACGGCATTTTATCGTTATGATTAATTTCCCGCCAACCATGTTCCTCTTTAGACGGCTTCCGGCCCGAATTCCGGGTTCGAGTTAACGGAAACTTGTCTTGCGCGATTGCATTTGTTTGCCCGGCGTCGCAATCGCCGTCGCGTCCCAAAGGAGCCGGCCCGCGTGGGGGCAGAAGCTGGAAATGAGTTCGGAAAACAAAATCCCTTTCAAACGGGGTCTATTGTGATGAACGAACACCTGTCCTCCGTATTGGTTGATACGGTTGATGCGGAGCCGTACGAGCCGCGCTATGAACTGAGCGCCGACGAGCTCCGCACCCTTTACCGCACCGAAGCGCAGGCGACGCGAAGAGGAGAAGCCAGGCCAGGGCTCTGGATTGCGGTTGCGATCTATCTCTTGTTTTCGGCAACGGATCTGCTGCTGATCCCGGACGTTGCCGCCTACACGATCACGGCGCGCTTCGCGGTCGGCTTGAGCGCGCTTTTGATCCTCGAAGCACAGCTTCGCCGGGGGATTGGAACGGAATGGCTCGACGTGACCTGCGCCGGAGCCATCATCTTCGGCTATGTTGGTTGGTTGTGCCCAGCGGTTCTTGGCGCGGACAAGGAAAGCGTCTCCTACTATATGGTCTTCGGGACCATATTCATGATGAGCGCAAATCTTTTCTTTACGTTCAACTTCAAGCTTTCCATCGTAACTTCCGCAATAATATTGTGCATACTTTACATCGTGAATTATTTCGTTCCTTCAACCCTTACATATAAAATGGTATTCGGGGCTTTTTATATTTCCTGTTTCACGTTCACCTCGTATGTGAACTGGAAGCTGAATGAGGAACGCTACAACGTCTTCCTGAATGCCCTGGAAGCCAAGATCCAGCACAATGAGGCGACCGAACGCGGCAAGGCCCTGCTGAGGTTGTCGCGGACCGATCCGCTGACGGGTCTGGAGAACCGGCGCGCGATCGACGAAAAGCTGCGGGACTACTGGAGCGAATGGCAAAAGGTAGGCACCAGCTTCGGGGCGATCCTCATCGACGTGGACTTCTTCAAGAAATTCAATGACTGCTACGGCCATCAAGAAGGCGACCGCTGCCTGATCCATGTCGCCAATGCCCTTAGCGATATGATCAAACAGTATAATGGCTCCATCGGCCGCTATGGCGGTGAAGAGTTCATCGTCCTGGCTCGCATGGAGAAAAAAGAGCAGATCCTGGACATCGCGGAAGCCATTTGCAGCACAGTGGAGAACCTGGCTCTGACGCACGAACTGCGGCGCGACGGCGTCTCGATCGTAACCGTGAGCGTTGGTGCCGCATTCACCAGGACGCAGACCGGGGCCAAGCTGGAGAAGATCATCCACGAGGCCGATCGCGCGCTTTATCTGGCAAAAGCCGGCGGCCGAAACTGTGCCCGGCTGTTCGACCCAACCGATCCGCAAAGCAGCGACGAGAGCGAGAACATTGCGGCCTTGCTGAAGATCGCGATCGGCCAGAATCTCGTTTCACTGGTTTATCAGCCTATCCAGGATGTCAAATCGGACCGGGTTGAAGCGGTGGAGGCTCTGATGCGCCTCAAAATGCTGGATGGCACATCGGTTCCGCCGAGCCTGTTCATTCCCGTCGCGGAACGAACCGGCGCGATCCTGGAACTCGGGCGCTGGGCGATAAGGACGGTGTGCGCCGAGCTCCTGGCGGACGACCACGTCCGTGTCGTCAGCGTCAACGTCTCTCCGATCCAGCTTAAGACACCTGGCTTCGCAACGTCTGTCGCGACCATTCTGGGCGAAACCGGCGTCGCCGGCAGCAGGCTGGCCTTCGAGATCACCGAAGGGCTGGAGATGGAGATGCACTCGGACATTCTGCGCTGCATCAGCGACCTGAAGCTGCTCGGGATCAAGATATGGCTTGATGATTTCGGGACCGGCTTTGCGGGCCTTTCGTGGCTTCGCCTGATCGATTTCGACACGGTGAAGATCGACCGCTCTTTTCTGCACGACTGCAGCTCCCTGAGCGGCAAGGCGATGCTGCAGGACATCATCACCCTGGTTCGAAATCGCGGCCACAAGATCCTGGTCGAAGGGGTGGAAACCGACGAACAGATGGCTTTGATGCGCGAATTCGGCATAGACAAGATCCAGGGCTTCCATGTCGGCCGCCCCGCTCCCGCTGTCAGTTTCCAGGCAAAGCGGGCCATGCGCAAACGGTCATTTGCCGTGCTTAAGTCCGCATGATGATGGCCTCTGTCCGACGTTTGGCTTAGCCGCCGTCAAAAGCCGTGCTGATTGCAATCAATCCATGACAGGGCCAAGCAAGGGGCTAGCGGTCGCCGGTCAACGCGTTGCGTAGCGCCTGGATCTGCCGGTTCAAGGCATCGAGCTCGGCCAGCGTCATGCCCGAGCGTTCGGCCAAGGTCTCGTTCAGACAGTTGCACTGGACAAGCAGCCCGCGCCCGGCTGATGTCAGATCGACCTGCACCTGGCGCTCGTCGGTCTGGCTGCGCTGGCGCGTCACCAGCCCGGCCTGCTCCATTCGCTTCACCAGCGGCGTGACGGTGCTCGATTCCAGAGCGAGCCTGTGGGCGATCGTGCCGACCGACATGCCGTCGGCCTCTCCAAGCGCGTTCAGTACCAGGTACTGCGGATAGGTGATGCCCATATCGTCCAGCATCGGCTTGTAGGTGCGGTTGATCGCCATGCTGGTGGCGTAGAGCGTGAAACAGAGCTGATTGTCCAACGGGAGAGGCACGGCGCATTCCTTTTGCCAATATGGGCATCAATTCGATACCACGAAAAATAATATCGCGATACATATTTTTGTGGACAAGGGTTTTGGGCCGCGTTAGCTATATGGTTATCGCGATATTGTTTATTGCGGACATAACCAAAGGAGATTGAGATGACCTCGCAAACCAAGCCCGGCTCCGGCAGCGGTACGATCACCACCAAGGACGGAACGCAGATTTACTACAAGGACTGGGGGACCGGGCAGCCTGTCGTCTTCCATCATGGCTGGCCGTTGAGCAGCGACGATTGGGACGCCCAGATGCTGTTCTTCCTGTCGCAAGGCTACCGTGTCATTGCCCATGATCGGCGTGGCCATGGGCGCTCGACCCAGACGGATATCGGCAACGAAATGGACACCTATGCCGCCGATGTCGCGGAACTCGCCGCTTATCTTGACCTCAAGAATGCCATTCATGTCGGACATTCGACCGGCGGCGGCGAAGTGGCGCGCTATGTTGCCAACTATGGCGCCGGCGGCCGTGTCGCCAAGGCGGTGCTGATCGGCGCGGTGCCGCCAATCATGCTCAAGACTGCCGCCAATCCCGGCGGCCTGCCGATCGAAGTGTTCGACGGCTTCCGCTCCGCCCAGGCAGCCAATCGCGCCCAGTTCTTCCGCGACGTTCCATCAGGTCCGTTCTACGGGTTCAACCGTCCGGGCGCGGACATCTCGCAGGGCGTCATCGACAATTGGTGGCGCCAGGGCATGATGGGCGGCACCAAGGCGCATTATGATTGTATCAAGGCTTTCTCGGAAACCGACTTCACCGAGGATCTGAAGGCAATCGACGTGCCTGTCCTGGTCATGCACGGAGACGACGACCAGATCGTTCCGATCGCCGATTCGGCGCTGCTGACGATCAAGCTGCTCAAGAAGGGCGAGCTCAAGGTCTACAAGGGCTTCCCGCACGGCATGGCCACGACCCATGCAGACATCATCAACGCCGACCTGCTGGCCTTCTTCAAGGCTTAAGGCCATGGCCCACAAAAATGCACCCGTCATCAGGCGGGTGCATTTTTGTGACAGCGGCAGACCCGCCTGATCTAGGCGGCCGCCTGCGCTTTGCGCGCTTCCTTCATGTTTGGCAGGAACACGGTGAGCAATCCAAGAAACGGCAAATACGAGCAGATCTGGAAGACGAAATCGATGCCCTTCATATCGGCGACGATACCGAGCACGGCCGCCGCGATGCCGCCCATGCCGAAGGCGAAGCCGAAGAAGATGCCGGCGATCATGCCGACGCGGCCCGGCACGAGTTCCTGCGCAAAGACGACGATGTTCGAGAAGGCAGAGGACAGGATCAGGCCGATCAGCACCGTCAGCACCATCGTCCATTCCAGATTGGCGTAGGGCAAGGCGAGCGTGAAGGGCAGCACGCCGACGATGGAGAACCAGATCATCGCCTTCTGCCCGTAGCGGTCGCCGAATGGGCCGCCGAGCAGGATGCCCAGCGCCGAGGCTCCGAGGAACAGGAACAGCATGACTTGGCTCATCTGCACCGAAACGCCGAACTTATGCATGGAATAGAAGGTGTAGTAGCTGGCGAGGCTGGCGATGTAGGCATTCTTGCTCAGCACCAGCAGGGTCAGCACGATCAATGCGTTCATCACCTTGCGGCGCGGGAAGGGCGAAACGAAGCTCGCCGCCTTGCGGGTGCCCTGTGCGGCACGCAGCCGGCTGTACCAGCCGCCGACCTGCCACAAAACGATGATGCCGATCAGCGAGCCGATGGCGAACCAGGAAATGCTGGTCTGGCCGAACGGCACGACGATGAAGGCTGCCAGCAGCGGCCCCATGGACTGTCCGAAATTGCCGCCAACCTGGAACAGCGACTGCGCCAGGCCGAAGCGGCCGCCGGAGGCGAAGCGGGCGATGCGCGAGGATTCCGGATGGAAGATCGCCGAGCCGATGCCGATCAGCGAGGCGCCGATCAGGAGCAGCGAATAGTGCCCGGCATAGGCGAGCACAATCAGGCCGATCAGCGATGACGCCATGCCGTAGGGCAGCGAATAGGGCATCGGCCGCTTGTCGGTGATCATGCCGATCACAGGCTGCAGCAGCGACGCGGTCACCTGGAAGGTGAAGGTCAACAAGCCGATCTGCCAGAAATCGAGGCCATAATTCTCTTTCAGGAGCGGGTAAATGGCCGACAGCAGCGACTGCATGATGTCGTTGATGCAGTGGCAGAAGCTCACCGCCAGGATGACGGTGAAGGCCGTCGCCTGGGCTGAAGCGTGACTGGTGGTCGCCGGTGGGGCGACGCTGGCGGCTGTCGTATCGGTCAAGGTAGGCTCCGTGGTCTTTTTGGCGGGCAGGCCCGCAGGCAGTTGACGGACGCACCTGCGGCCGCCTTGTCGGACGCTCCTGTGGAGCGCTTGGGACCGGTGCCTTATAAGCTGCTTGCGGGATGACTTCTTTCGTGGTTTGGTCCAATAGTTTCGCAAGTGGGCCATATCGGATGCCGCACGGCAAAGAAGTCTTTCACGCTGGCAACGCCAATCTCGGGCAGTTGCACGAGAGCCGCTGGCAGTGGCTTGAGCAAGTGGCCGGGCCGGCGGTGGCATTGCCGACCGAATATCCCGATGGCTACCGTGTGCCGCAACACCGCCACAGCCGCAGCCAGCTCTTGCATGCGCTTGTCGGCGTGGTGCTGGTGACGACGCGCTACGGGCGCTGGATGGTGCCGCCCGACCACGCGATGTGGATTCCAGCCGGCACCGAGCATTCCGTCGAGATGCTGGGCGATGTCTCGATGCGTTCGGTCTATGTCATGCCACAGGCGATCCCCGGGCTGCCCGAAGGCTTGCGCGTCGTCGGCGTCACCGACCTGATGCACAGCCTGATCGTGGAATCGGAAAAGCTGCCGCAAGGCGGCGTTCTGGAAGGACGTGGTGGGCTGATCATGAACCTTTTGCTGCACGAAATCCCGACCTTGCCGGAACGGCCGCTCGGCCTGCCATTCCCGTCCGATCCAAGGCTGTCGGCGCTCTGCCGGCGCTTCGTCGCGGCACCGTCGCCGCATGCGACGATCGATGAATGGGCGGATGCCGCCGGCATGAGCCGCCGCTCCTTCACCCGCGCCTTCCAGCGCCAGACCGGCCTGTCGCTGTCGACATGGCGCCAGCAGGCCTGCCTGTTCGCGGCGCTGCCCAGGCTGGCGGACGGCGAGCCGATCACCAGGGTGGCGCTCGATCTCGGCTATGACAGCGTGCCGGCCTTCATCACCATGTTCAAGCGCATGCTGGGAACCTCGCCGCGCGGCTATATGCGCGGCGCACGAGAAAGCGTCGAGGTCGCTCGTCGCCTGGTCGGCCCGGTTCGGTTGGAAAGCCCTGCGCCGCAACGGCAGGTGCTGTTCTAGAGCATTTTACCGTTTCATGGAAACGGCGAGCTGCTCTAACTCTTTGTTTTGACGTAATTCTCTAGGGAAAGCGCTACGCGCTTTTCCCGGGAAAACCGCTTCACACTTTTCCTAGAATTGCTCTAGCTAGAATTGCTCTAGTCGAACAGGCTCGACACCGATTCCTCGGTCGCGGTGCGCGAAATGGCTTCGCCCATGAGGTCGGCGATCGAGATGACGCGGATGTTGGGCGCGTCGAGCACGCCCTGGGTGGGCTGGATGGAATCGGTGATCACCAGTTCCTGCAGCTTCGAGCCGCTGATGCGGGCAACCGCACCGCCCGACAGCACACCGTGGGTGATATAGGCGGTGACACTGGTGGCGCCGTTGGCCAGCAGTGCATCGGCGGCGTTGCACAGCGTGCCGCCGGAATCGACGATGTCGTCGATCAGCAGGCAATCCTTGCCGGCGACCGCGCCGATGATGTTCATGACTTCCGATTCGCCGGGCCGTTCGCGGCGCTTGTCGACGATGGCCAATTGCGCATCGAAGCGCTTGGCCAGCGCACGGGCGCGGACCACGCCGCCAATGTCGGGCGAGACAACCACGACGTTGCCGAGTTGCTTGTATTTGGCCTTCACGTCGCGGGCCATCACCGGCACGGAAAACAGATTGTCGGTCGGAATATCGAAGAAGCCCTGGATCTGGCCGGCATGCAGGTCAAGTGTCAGAACGCGGTCGACACCGGCGCGGGTGATCATGTTGGCGACCAGCTTGGCCGAGATCGGCGTGCGGCCGGAGGCGCGGCGGTCCTGCCTGGCGTAGCCGAAATAGGGGATGACCGCCGTGATGCGCTTGGCCGAGGAACGCATGAAGGCATCGATCATGATGAGCAATTCCATCAAATGATCGTTGGTCGGGAACGAGGTCGATTGCAGGATGAAGACATCCTCGCCGCGCACGTTTTCCTGGATTTCGACGAAGATTTCCTGGTCGGCGAAGCGCCTGACCGTGGCTTTGCCCAGCGGGACGTTGAGGTACCGGGCGACCGCTTCGGCCAGCACCCTGTTGGAATTGCCCGCGAAGAGTTTCATGCACGGTTCCTGGTGGAGGATGATGAGACCTGACGGACTCGCTTGCGCCCTTTAACCGGGCTTTTAGCGGCCCGCGCCGGTATTGCAAGCGCCGAGATCGGGAATCCGCCGGCTAAACTCAAGAAAGCTCCGCGCCATCGCCGGGCTGCAACAGGGAGCAGCGGACTTGCGCTGCTCCTTCTTCTCGTTGGGCATTGGATTTTCCCAAAACCGTCTCCACTTTTTGGGCCCGATGCCTCTAGCCCGCCTTGCCGCCGAGCCAGGCCGCGAATTGGTCGATGGTCTGGTCGGCGATCGTCTGCATGGTGGCCGGCGAGACCCCCTTCCAGCTGTCGCCGCCCGCGCTGGCGCCGGAATTGACCGACGGGGCCTTCTGCTGACCATTGATGCGGTGCAGCCGGTTGCCGGCGGGGTCATAGACATCCCAGACATAGATGACGGTGGTGTCGGCGCCTTCCGACATCGTCGAGAAATAGCCCTTCAGCACATGTGTCACGGTCTGGTCGGCGCTGCCGGCGAGCGTGATACCGCGCTGCCTGGCGCGGGTCTGCAACTCCGCCGTCAGAGGTGTCGCGGCTTCCACCGAAGCGCCGACGATCGGCGCGATCTGCAGGCGGGTCTTCGACAGGATGGCAGCGCTTTGGGCTGATGTGACCGGTGCGGCGGTGGTTGCGGGAGCGCCCGCCGTGCTGGTGGCGGGCAGCGTCTGGGTCGACGTCGCCGGCGGAGTGATCGCCGACGGTTCGAGCACGTCCTTTGCGTTGGTGCAGGCGGCAAGAGCCAATGCCACAAGCAATGACACGGTCGTCACATGCGATCGTCTCATTTGCCTTCTAACTCCTTGGCGAAGAACGCCTCCCATTGTGGATTCACTGTACGATCAAGTCGAGATCATGGCGGGACAGCGGCTTGGGCTGGGATTCGGTGGTCAGGTAGGTGCGGCCAAGCGTCATCGCCGTCTCGGTATCGGAGTCCATGATGATCATATGGGCGAACAGCGTCATGTTGGGCGCGATCGGTTCGGGATTGCCCTGGTAGAACATCGGCATGTCCATCCAGGACGGGGTGAAGCGGGCGCCGACCGAATAGCCGCAGGCGTTCAGCCGGTGCTTGGTCAGGCCGTGTGCCTCCATGGTGCGGGCATGCGCATCGAAGACGTCGCCGAAGCTGTTGCCCGGCGTCATCGCCTTTTCGACAGCCAGGAGTGCCGCGCGGGCGGCGTCGAACAATTCCTGATGGCGCTTCGACACCTTGCCGGTCAGCACCGTGCGCATCATCGGTGCGTGGTAGTGGTTGAAGACGCCGGCCCATTCGAGCGTCAGCTGGTCATTTTTGGTGAGCTTGCGGCGGCCGGCCTTGTAGCGGCACAGCAGCGCATCGACGCCGGAGCCGATGATGAATTCGTTGGCCGGATAGTCGCCGCCGCCGGCAAAGATCGCACCCTGCATGGCGGCCAGGATCAGGGCTTCGTCGCCGCCTTGCTTGATCAGCGGCAGCGCCGCGTCGAGCGCATCGTCGGAGAGATTGGCGGCCTTCTCGGCCTTGGCGATCTCGGCCGGGCTCTTGAACAGGCGCAGGCGGCCGACAATGCCGGACGCATCGGCGATCTGGCCGAAGGTCTGCAACTGTTCGTCGAGCCGTCGGCCATTGAACGCGGTCAGGCCATGGGTGTCGTATTCGACACCGATGCGGGCTCCGAGCAGGTCGAGTTCGTTGAGCAGATTACGCAGGTCTACCGCCGGATTGGCGCCATTACGGTCCGTCCACAAGACGATGTTGTCGATAATCGAGGTCTGACGCGCCTGGCGCAGGTCGGCCGAGCGGGTCAGCAGCACCATCGAACCGTCGGCCTTCACCACCAGGCACTGGAAGAAGCAGAAGCCGAACGTGTCGTAGCCGGTCAGCCAGTACATGCTTTCCTGCGCGAACAGCAGGATGGCATCAAGCTTCTTTTCGGCCATCTCGATGATCAGCCGGTCGCGCCGCGCGTCAAATTCAGATCGTTCAAAATGCAGCGCCATTATTCCCTCTCCAAGACGATTGCCGAAACCTGCCGGCCGTAATCGGGCTCCTTGCGATGCGTGGTGCGCCGGTAGGAGTAGAACAGGCCTTCCTCGGCGTAAGTGCAGCGGTCGAGGCCCTCAGCCGTCACGCCGGCCTCGGCCAGCCGGTCAACCGTGTAGCGGTTGAGGTCGAACATGGCATGGCCGGCATTGGCGGACGGCGCGAAATAGAGGATGTTTTCGGCGTCGGCATCGACAAAGCGGGCGACGAATTCCGGGCCGACCTCGTAGTTATCAGGGCCGATGGAGGGGCCCAGCACGGCGACGATGTTTTGACGCCGGGCACCGAGGCTTTCCATTGCCAGGATGGTGTTTTCGAGCACGCCGGTGAACGCGCCTTTCCAGCCGGCATGCGCGGCGCCGATGATGCGCGCCTCAGCATCCGCGAACAGCACGGGACCGCAATCGGCGGTCGAAGCGCCGATGGCGATGCCCGGCCGGTCGGTGACGATGGCGTCTGCCTTGGGCCGCTCGCCGGCAAAGGGCTCCCTGGCGATGATGACGTCGGGCGAATGGATTTGCCAGGCGGTCAACAGATGGTTCGCCGGCACGCCCATCCAGGCGGCGACGCGGCCGCGGTTCTCTGCGACCAGCGCCTGGTCGTCATTCGATCCGGTGCCGATGTTGAGGCCCTGGTAGATGCCGCCGGAGACACCGCCGATGCGGGTGAAATAGCCGTGGCGGATGCCTTGTGCCTGCGCCTTGTCCAGCAGCGGCGACCGAACGGGATCCGGTTTGGTCTGATTCAGCATGCGGGCGTTGTTGTCCGTGTGGGCGGTTTCGTCAAGAAGAAGGTGCTTGGTCGAGAACAGGCGCTGCAAAGCGCGGACGGGAGATTGGGAGGGGCGGCGGTAAAAAGTCAATCCGCCCCGGCGAAGGGCCGAACCGCCACGCCGCGAGGCAGTACCGCAAGCACCTTGAACAGCTCGCCCATGGCTTGCGGCCCTGCGAGGCGCTCGACGTCGCCGGCGATCCTTTCGCGCGCCGCCTGGCCGGCATCGGCGCCAAGCCGGCCGGCGCGCTCGAGGATGCCCATGCCGAGCAGGAAGTCGCCCTGTGTCGTCAGATGGGCTTCGAGGCCATGTGCACGCACGATCGCGGCCAGGGCGGCGAAATCGACATGGGAGGTGAGGTCGGCCTCACCGGGATTGGCCAGCACATCTTCGTGATCGTGGCTGCGCAAGGCCTGCAGCGTGTCCCCGACACCCGGCTGGAGATGGCCATAGTCGAGAAACAGGCCAGCGCCGCCATGCCTGGATATGCGCTCGGCGATCGTTGCCATGAGCGCGGTGCGGGCAGGCGCCACTTCGGCGATCGAACCTTGCGGCGCTTGGGTGGCATCGGCGGGCAGCAGCGTCGGGTCGACCGAGCCGGCGCCGGCGAAGAAGCAAAGGTCGTTGGTCTCGTCGAGGCCGACCACGCGCTCGCGCCAGCCGGCGCCGGCGCGGAGGAACTGGCGGATGGGCACGGCGTCGAACAGTTCGTTGCCGACGATGAACAGCGGTTGCTGCGGCAAGGTCTCGATGGTTTCATGCCAGCCAACCGCGAAGGGTGTGGCGCCAAGCGTCTGCTTTTGCACCTCGGTCAGGCGCGGGCTGGTCTCGATCATGGCGAAGGTGGCGCCGCTGGCCAGATCAGGATCGAGCCGCGACAGCGTACGCAGCATGTCCTTCATCAGCGTGCCGCGGCCGGGGCCGATCTCGGCGATGGTGGCCGGCAGCGGCCGGCCGCTCGCCTGCCACGCCTGGTACATCCACACGGCGACCAGTTCACCGAACATCTGGCTGATCTCCGGCGCGGTGATGAAGTCACCGGCCGCACCAAAAGGCTCGCGCGTCGTGTAGTAGCCGTCCGCCGGGTCGAACAGGCACATCGCCATGTATTCGTTGATCGGTATCGGCCCCAGGGCCTCGATCAGGTCGACGATGCGGGTCTTCAGCCGTGTCATGCCGGCTGCGGCTGCGTCACCGGCTTGGCGGTCAGCATCGCCCAGATGCCGGCCAGCACCATCGGCGTCGACAGGATCATGCCCATGGTCAGCCAGTTGGTGCCGAGGAGGTAGCCGAGCTGCTGGTCGGGCTCGCGGAAGAACTCGACAAAAATGCGCGACAGGCCGTAGCCGCAGATGAAGGCGCCGCCGACGAAGCGCGGCGTCTTCAGCTTGAGGCGCGAATGGGTGAGAATGCGCAGCACGAGGAACAGCACCACGCCTTCGAGAAGCGCCTCGTAGAGCTGGCTCGGGTGACGGGCAAACGGCCCGCCATTGGGGAATTCGAAAGCCCAGGGCACGTCGGTTGGGCGCCCCCACAACTCGGAGTTGATGAAGTTGGCGACGCGCACCAGGCCAAGGCCGACCGGCACGCCGGCCGCCACGACGTCAAACAGCGACCAGGTGCGGATGCCGCGCTTGATGGAAAACAGCGTCATGGCGAGGATGACGCCAAGCAGGCCGCCATGGAACGACATACCGCCTTGCCAGACCGCCAAGATATCGAGCGGGTGGGCGATGTAGCGTGGCAGATCATAGAACAGCACATAGCCGGTGCGGCCGCCGAGCACGACGCCGATGGCCGCCCAGACGATGAAGTCGTCGAGATCCTCCGGCTTCATCGGCAGGACGCCGTTCGGCCACAGCCTGGCATTGGCGGCGAGCCGCTTGGCGTACCACCAGGCAAACAGGATGCCGACGATATAGCCGACGCCATACCAGTGCACCGCCAGCGGCCCGATCTGGATGAGGATCGGGTTGATGTTGGGGAAGGGCAAGGAGGCCAGCGGCAGCAGGAAATATTCGTTCAACGGGGAACTCTCATTTCGAAACGCGTTTGCGCGCGGACCATGCGGCAGGGTTTTGGCAGGGTCAAGGCAAGGTGGGCGCCCTCGACTTGATGCCGCAGCGCGGCGCAACATGCTTGCATTCGACGCGCAGCGCCACTACGTCAATTTGTGCAAGCGCGAGGATTTGCCATGTCGACCGGACCGAACCGCATTCTCGATGAATTCGCCAAGCTGATGACCGACGCCGCCGGCGCCGCCCAGGGCGTGCGCCGGGAGGTGGAGACGGCCTTCAAGGGGCAGGCCGAACGCATTCTCAACACCATGGACGTGGTGCAGCGCGAAGAGTTCGAAGCCGCGCGCGAGATGGCCGCCAAGGCGCGGGAAGAAAACACTCGCCTTGCCGCCCGCATCGAGGCGCTCGAGGCGAAGCTTGCCGAACTGGCCGGCGACGCCACACCAGCGACGGCGGCCAAGCCGCGCACAAAAAAATAATCGTTAAACTTTTCCACATAGCCCGATCCTGAAAAGCGCTTTGCCGTGAATCGCTTAACGGCATTGCATGAATCTTTGTGACAGCGGCTTTCCACATGCAAATGACGCAGTGCGAAAAATTGGGCTGTTCACGCGACTCCCGATCAATAGACTGAATTTGTTGCATGATTCGGAGCAGGGTCATGCGACCGGGCGGTGGGGTCCGGTCTGGGGTCTTTGCGTCGAGAAGGTAGTCTTTTGCGCGAAGAAAGTCCTGGCCGTCCGAGTTCTAGACAAGATTGTTCGTTGTGTGTGCCCTCCCGCGGAGCGTGTGGCGGCGCTCGTACAGAACGACAGGAAGCATTCCATGGAACTTCTCGAACTCGAATTCTCCCGCGAAATCCATCCGGTGGATGTTATCGAGCAGGTGGCCCACAACAACGACTGGTCCTTTGAGCGGGCCGGCGACGACGAGATTTCGATCTCGGTTGCCGGAAGCTGGACCGACTATCACGTCTCCTTCTCGTGGATGGAGGATTTCGAGGCGCTGCACCTTGCCTGCGCCTTCGACATCAAGGTGCCGGAGACCCGCGCGCTGGAAGTGATGCGGCTCTTGTCGCTGATCAACGAGCAGATGCTGTTTGGCCATTTCGACCTCTGGGAGCAGGAGGGCGCGATCATGTTCCGCCAGTCGCTGCTGCTGGCCGGCGGGGTCGAGCCGTCGAGCCAGCAGGTCGAAGTGTTGCTGTCGTCGGCGCTGGAAGCCTGCGAATGCTATTTCCAGGCGTTCCAGTTCGTTGTCTGGTCGGGAACCTCGGCCAAGGACGCCCTGGCCGGCGTGCTGTTCGAGACCTACGGCAACGCCTGAGTCCCCGCAAGGCAGACAAGAACCAAGATGAGTTCGAACAGCGAGCGCAAGCCCGAGATCAGTTTTGCCGATTTCGATCGTGTCGACATCCGCGCCGGCACGATCGTCGAGGCCGAGCCGTTTCCCGAGGCGCGCAAGCCCGCATTCAAGCTGAAGATCGATTTCGGCGCCGGCATCGGCATCAAGAAATCGTCGGCGCAGATCACCAAATATTATACACCGGAGACGCTGATCGGCCGGCAGGTGTTCGCGGTGGTCAATTTCCCGCCGCGCCAGATCGGTCCATTCATGTCGGAAGTGCTGACGCTCGGCTTTCCCGACGAAGAGGGCGCGGTGGTGCTCGGCGCGATCGAGCGCAAGGTGCCGGATGGCGGCAGGTTGTTTTAGGCCGCCAGCTTGCGCGTCGTTCCCAGCGCTTCCTCGACCGTGTCGAGGAACATCTCTGCACAAGCCTTCCAGCTGTAGCGCATGGCGCGTTCGCGTGCTTCGGCACGGTCTACATTGAGCGCGGCAAGCGAGGCCTCGCGCAGATCGTTGGAGACCGCGCCGCCAAAGCCGTCGCCGACAATGTCGATCGGCCCGGTCACCGGATAGGCGGCAACCGGCGTGCCGCTGGCCAATGCCTCGATGATGACGTTGCCGAACGTGTCGGTGCGGCTCGGGAAGACGAAGACATCGGCCGAGGCATAGATCTCGGCCAGTTCGTCGTTGGGGCGATGGCCGAGGAAATGCGCTTGCGGATATTTTGCCTTCAGCCTGGCAAGCTCGGGGCCTTCGCCGACGATCACCTTGCTGCCCGGCAGGTCGAGGTCGAGGAAGGCGGAGAGGTTCTTTTCGATGGCGACGCGGCCGACGCAGAGGAAGACCGGGCCCGGGAAGCCGAGATCCTTCTTCTTGTCGGGCCGGAAATGATCGGTATCGACGCCGCGCGTCCACGGCCGCAGCTTGGTGAAGCCGCGCGCCGAGAGGTCGTCTGCGAGCGACTGGGTGGCGACCAGCGTGCCTTGGCCGGAATTGTGGAAATCGCGCAGCCAGCGATAGGCCCAGCTTTCCGGCACCGGCAGCCGTGCGCTGAGATATTCGGGGAAGCGCGTGTGATAGCTGGTGGTGAACGGCCGGCCGGCATTGCGGCAATAGCGCCGCGCCATGATGCCGAGCGGCCCTTCGGTGACGATGTGGATGTGGTCGGCCTTGCCTGCGTCGATCAGGCGCGCGACATGGCCGGGCGTGGTCAGCGCCAGCCTGATGTCGGGATAGGTCGGCAAGGGCAGGGTGCGAAAGATGTTCGGCGTCAGGAAATCCACGGCGACATCGAAAGATTTCAGCGTCTCGGTGAGTCGCTCCAGCGTGTGGACAACGCCGTTAACCTGCGGCCGCCAGGCATCGGTGACCATCAATATGCGCATGGCGGCCCTTTGCAGGAAAGGTCGACGGTTGCCTTGAGACGATGCCGGAACGGCGACCAGACCGCTGCTCTCGCTTCGCTCCAGCGCACCCGGACGGGCACGGGGTCGAAGTGAGGCGGCAAGGTCGAATCAATTGAGGTCGCGCGCTTCATGCGCGTTCTTGATCATGGTTTCATGACGGGCGGATGAAGCCTGTTTCCACTTTCGGTATCGTGCCGGTTATGCGGGAACCTTGATGATAGCGCGCAGTCCGCCGAGCGGGCTGTCTTCAAGGGTGATGTCGCCGCCATGGGAACGGGCGATGTCGCGGGCGATCGACAGGCCGAGCCCGGTGCCGCTGGCATCGAGGTTGCGGGCTTCGTCGAGCCGCACGAAGGGTTTGAAGACGTCTTCGCGCCGGTCGGCGGGAATGCCCGGACCATCGTCGTCGATGGTGACCAGCAGCGAGCCGCGGCCATGGGTGGCGTTGACTTCCACCGTCTTGGCATAGCGGAAGGCGTTGCCGATGACGTTGGACATCAATCGGGCAAAGGCGTTCGGCCGCACATGCACATCGGGGTCTCCGGCAAGCGTCGTCGACAGCTTGCGCTTGCGCAGCCTGGCTTCCTCGCCGAGCTTTTCGAAATAGGCCTCGAGATCGAACCGTCCGGCGTCTTCCGAAGCCTCGCCACGGGCAAAGGCGAGATAGCCTTCGAGCATCGACTGCATGTCGTCGATGTCCTGGTCGAGCGCGGCCTTGGTCTCGGCCTTGCCGCCGGAAAGCGCCAACTGCAGCTTGAAGCGGGTGAGGATGGTTCGCAGGTCATGACTGACGCCGGTCAGCATGGCGGTGCGCTGCTCGATCTGGCGCTCGATGCGTTCGCGCATCTGCATGAAGGCAAAGCCGGCGCGGCGAACCTCCTCGGCGCCGCGCGGCCGGAAGTCACGCGGCATCGGCCGGCCCTTGCCGAAACTTTCGGCGGCTTCGGCAAGCATCAGGATCGGCCGGATCTGGTTGCGCAGGAAGGGAATGGCGATCATCAGGAGCACCAGCGAGGTGCCGACCATCCAGATAAGGAAGATGTGGGTGTTGGAGGCATAGGCCTGGCTGCGGCGCACGAAGACGCGCAGCACCTTGCCCTCGAGCTGCACGCGCACCTCGACGATGTTGGAGTTGCCGACCGTGTCGATCCAGAACGGGCGGTTAATCTGGCGGGTGATCTCCGACGAGAGAACATCATCCAAAATCGAGAAAAACGGTTTTGGGCCAGGCGCGGGCAGCGGGTCGGGCGGCAAGAGGTCGACCTTCAACTGCATGCGGTCCTGGGCGATGCGTATGATGTTGGTGTAGTCGGCATCGCGCGGATAGGTTTCGATCAGGTCGATGATGGCGGCGATGTCGCGCACGGTGGCCTGCGACAGGCGCTGCGTCACGGTTGCCCAATGACGTTCCATGAAGACGAAGGCGACGACCGATTGCAGCAGGATCATCGGCGCGATGACGATGATCAGCGAGCGGGCATAGAGCCGCTTGGGCATATACAGCGAGACGAGGCGCCAGAAGCGGTTCCAGGCGCGCGGCACCGCCTTCAGCGTCCGCGCGGCGCGTACGCTCAAGCCGCCATTGCCCGGCTGTTCCAGTTCCGTGGTTGCCATTCGCTCATTTCGCTTGCCCGCAGCCGCTCAGCAGGCCGCAGGCGGCATTCTATTCCACGCTGAGCCGATACCCAATACCGCGCACGGTCTGCAGCCAGACCGGGTTGGACGGATCGCGCTCGATCTTGCGGCGCAGCCGGTTGATCTGGACGTCGATGGTGCGCTCGCCGACCTCCGAATCGTCACCGACAAGCTCGTGGCGGGGTATCGTCTCGCCGGCCCTTGCCGCGAAGATCGCCAGGATCTCCTGCTCGCGGTCGGTCAGCTTCAGCGCCTCGCCGCCACGCTTCAACTCGCGCCGGGCGATCTGGAAGGTGTAGGGGCCGAAGACCAACTGCTCGACCTTGGGCGTGGTCGCCGGGCCACCACGGCGAAGGATGTTGTTGATGCGCAGGATCAGCTCGCGCGGATCGAACGGCTTCGGCAGGTAGTCGTCGGCGCCGGCCTCAAGCCCTGAGATGCGGCTGTCGGTCTCCGACAGGGCCGTCAGCATCAGGATCGGTACGTTCTTTTCGGCTCGCAGCGACTTGGTCAGGTCGACGCCCGTTTCACCGGGCATCATGACGTCCAGCACCAGAAGGTCGAAGTCGAGGCCGGCAAGCTTGCGCCTGGCTTCGCCGGCATTGCCGGCGACGGTGACGCGAAAGCCGTTTTCGGTCAGATACTGCTTGAGAAGATTGCGGATGCGGGTGTCGTCGTCGACGACAAGCAGATGCGGCGCGTCGTCGTCCGGCGCGGCCGCGTGATCGACCCGTTCAGTGCTCTCCATGGCTTTTCCCTGACATTTTTGCGGACCCAACGTCGATCTGCGCCCTCAGTTCCGGATTGACCATCGCTTCGAGGAACCGTTCCACCAAGGTCCGTTCGGTTACTCCGGAATCCCCCAATGCAGCATGGATGCGGCGCGACTGTGGCCGCGCCAGCGCCAGCGCCAGCGCACGGCCCTTGGCGGTCGGATAAAGTTCGCGCTGTCGGCGGTCGCGCGGACCTTGCAACTGCACGACATGGTCGGTGTCGATCAACTGCTTGAGCACACGGGCCAGGCTCTGTTTGGTGATCTTCAGCACGTCGAGCAGTTCGGCTACCGTCAGGCCCGGCCTGCGGTTGACGAAATGCAGCACCCGGTGGTGGGCCCGGCCAAAGCCGTAGTCGGCCAGGATCTGGTCCGGATCGGAGGTGAAGTCACGATAGGCAAAGAAGAGCAGCTCGATGATGGCGAAGTCGATGCCGTCCTCGACCGACATCGCGGTCCTGATCGGTTTTCCTGCGGCTGGGCTTCGATCCGTCATTATTTCTCCGTGGGAAAGAGAGATTATGTCAGTACTATTGACGTAATTTCCCTGCAATGGTAATTTTTGACAAGCTTTTGGGCGGATTGCGAACGAAAAGGCAAGGGAAGCCGGTTTTTCCGGAATTTCCTAAGTTTGCCAGAGCGCAATCATCCGCCTACGCTCCACCATAAAAGCCGCTTTGGGCGGCCGACACGAAACACACAACGATACAAGTATCCGGGCTGCCGCCCGTGGGAGGTTACCATGGCATCCGTTCCCTTCGATCAACTCGATGGCTCCATCTGGATGAACGGCGAATTCGTCCAATGGGGTGACGCCAAGATCCATGTGCTGACGCACGGGCTGCATTACGCCAGCGCCGTTTTCGAGGGAGAACGCGCCTATGGCGGCGAGATCTTCAAGCTCAACGAACACACCGAGCGCCTGCATGAATCGGCACGCCTGCTCGGTTTCAATATCCCCTATACGGTGGCCGAGCTCAACGACGCCTCATCCACGCTTCTCAAGAAGCAGGGTTTCCAGGACGCCTATGTCCGGCCGATTGCCTGGCGCGGCAGTGAGCAGATGGGCGTCTCGGCGCAGAACAACCGCATCAACTGTGCCATCGCCATCTGGCAATGGCCGAGCTATTTCGATCCTGCGCAGAAGCTGAAAGGCATCCGTCTCGATGTGGCGGAATGGCGCCGGCCCGACCCGCGCACCGCGCCTTCCAGGTCGAAGGCCGCCGGCCTCTACATGATCTGCACCATGTCCAAGCACGCCGCCGAGGCCAAGGGCTATGCCGACGCCATGATGCTCGACTGGCGTGGCCAGGTCGCCGAAGCGACCGGAGCCAACATCTTCTTCGTCAAGGAGGGCAAGATCCACACACCCAAGCCTGACTGCTTCCTCGACGGTATCACCCGCCGCACGGTCATTGGGCTGGCCAAGGATCGCGGCCTGGAGGTGATTGAACGCGCCATCCTGCCGGAAGAGCTGGAAAGCTTCGAGCAGTGCTTCCTGACCGGGACGGCGGCGGAAGTGACGCCGGTTTCCGAGATCGGGCCTTACCGATTCGAGGTCGGCGAAATAGCCAAGAATCTTATGAATGACTATTCTGCGGCCGTTCAGCCCAAGCACGCGATCGCCGCAGAATAACGAAAGTCACAGCTTTTTTAGGAAGTAGGGGCGGTTTTCGGGCCGCCCCTTTTATTTCAGCGTTTCTGCATTTGACTTTCGTCCAATTCGGCGTCTCATGATGGTGTCGGCCCGGGAGGCTGACAGCTATGGAGGGACTAATCATATGGACATGAACACGCTTCTTCCGATCATCATACAGGTGATTACTGGCGTCATCGGTGGTCAGGCGGTCGGTGCGGCGCTCAAGACGGCGGCGATGGGTCAGCTTCCCAAAATCCTGGGCGGAGCCATTGGCGGCGTCGGCGGTGCCGCGATCCTCGGCAGCCTGCTGGGTGGCGGTGCGGTCGATCCGGCGGCTGCGGCAGCAGCAACGAGCGGTCTCGGCAGCGCGCTGAACCTGCAGAACATCGTCGGCGGCGCCGGCGGCGGCGCGATCCTGACCGCCATTCTCGGCGCGGTCATGGGCGCCATGAAGAAGTAGGCGGGCCGTTTCGGTCTTTTCAAATGGGCGGCTTCGGCCGCCCATTACCGTTTTCGGAGCTACCGATTGTTCGTCTTTCGAGGGTGGACGCCCTTTGTCCGCGCCTCTACATCACCCGTGAACATCGAAAGGACGATCATGGGTCAGCTCAATGCCGGCATCGTGCCGGTCACACCGTTCCAGCAGAATTGTACCATCCTGTTCGACATGGATGACAAGCATGGCGTCGTCGTCGATCCGGGCGGCGATATCGACAAGGTGCTGGCGGTGCTGAAGGACAATGCGATCTCAGCCGGGGCGATCTGGATAACGCATGGCCACATCGACCATGCCGGCGGCGCAATGGAGTTGAAGGAGGCGCTCGGCGTCGAGATCATCGGTCCGCATGAGGCCGACAAGTCGCTGCTCGACAATCTGGAAAACCAGGGCAAGCGCTACGGCATCGCCGGAGCGCGCAACTGCGTGCCCGACCGGTTCCTGTCCGAAGGCGAGACCGTGTCGTTCGGCGGCCATGTGTTCGAGGTGCTGCACTGCCCCGGCCATGCACCAGGTCACGTCGTCTACTACAACCGCGCGGCCAAGTTCGCCCATGTCGGCGACGTGCTGTTCCGCGGCTCGGTCGGCCGCACCGATCTGCCGGGTGGCGACCATGCTGCACTGATCGCTTCGATCAAGGACAAACTCCTGCCGCTCGGCGACGACATCGGCTTCATCTGCGGCCACGGTCCCGGCGGACGTTTTGGCGAGGAGAGGCGGACCAATCCTTTTCTCGTTTAGAGCAATTCACCATTTCACGGAAACGGCGGGGCCGCTCTAACCTTTGTTCTGACTCAATTCCCAAGGGAAAACGCTTTGCGCTTTTCCCGGGAAACCGTTTCACACTTTTCCTGGAATTGCTGTAGGGCGTGCCGATATTCGCCTGCCCCAATCCTGTGATGCTCCAAACAAAAAAGCGCTGGCCTTGCGGTCAGCGCTTTTCTGTTGGGGCAGGGAGGCCCTGGTTTAGTTCGCCGTGCAGAAATGCTGTTCGCCGTCATTGCCGGTGAACGTGCCGGTGCGGGAATTGAAGGTGCGGTAGCGGTCCGAGCAGTATTCGTACCAATCACGCGTCCACGGCTCGGCATAACGATCAGCGTAGACCACCCGCGGCTCCGCATAGTAGCGGCGGACCGGGGCCGGGCGCACCACCACGTCACGATCGTAGTAACCGTCATCGTAGTAG
>NZ_RZOL01000470.1:0-4415 GCF_004022985.1 Mesorhizobium sp. M7A.F.Ca.ET.027.02.1.1
CTTCTATCTTTCCTGCAGGTGCCGCCGACATGGCAGATCGGCGCCCAGGGCGTCATCCTGTTTCTCGTGCTGGCCGGGCGCGTGCTTTTGTCGGAGCGGACGCGATGACCCGGAGATTGAGCCTCGCGCCGTGGACCTACGGCTTCATCGTGGCGCTCGCAATGTGGCTGGCCACGACAGCCTACTCGGGCATCGGCAGTGCCGGCGCCACGCTGTCGGGCGCGCTCGCCTTCGGTGCCTTCAGCGTTGTGGTGGGAACCGGGCAGATGTTCGTGGTCGCCTCCGGGCCGGGCAATATCGACCTGTCCGTGCCATCCGTGCTGACGCTGGCCGCCTATGTGTCGATGACGGTCATGCAAGGGTCCGACGGCATGCTGCTGCCCGGCCTGCTTGCAGCACTTGCCGTTGGCGCTGTCGCTGGTGCCGCGAACTTCCTTGCCATCGTCGCGCTCAGGCTGCCGCCGATCATCGCCACGCTCGCCTGGAGCTTCGTCTTCCAGTCGCTTGCCTTCAATCTCGGCGGCCAGGCGACGCTGAAGCCGCCGGCAGGCCTTTCCCGGTTCACCTCGATGAACCTTGGCGGCGTGCAATTCATGCCGATCGCGGTGATGCTGCTGACGCTGGTCGCCATGATCGCTCTCAAACGCACGGTCTGGGGCCGGCAAGTGCTGGCCACCGGCCAGAGCGAACCGGCGGCGCGGCTCGCCGGCATCAACGTCGCCCGGGTGCGGTTGATTGCCTATATGCTGTGCGGCACGGCGGCGGCGCTCGCCGGCTTCCTGCTTGCCGGCTTCAGCGGCGGGGCAGCACTCAACATGGGTGACGCATATCTGATGGAATCGATCGCCGTGGTGGTGCTCGGCGGCACCAGCGTCGCTGGTGGGCAGGCCAACGCGGTCGGCATATGGGGGGCTGCGTTGTTCTTCAACCTGATGTCCACGATGCTCAACACCTTTGGCATCCAGGCAGGCGTGCGCTTCCTTTTGACTGGCGTGCTGATCATCCTGATCGTCGCTCTCGTGCCGAGGCCTCGCGTCAGATGACATCCGCCACTGACACGCTCGCCAAGCTGTTCGAAACAGAGGCGGTTTCCTTCGTCGATCTGACGCATCCGATGAAGCCCGGCATGCCGGTGTGGCCGACGCACCCGCATTATTGCCAGGAGATGGTGGAATCCTATGACCGCGGCGACGTCGCCTGTAACCATGCGTTGGCCATGAGCGAGCACACCGGCACGCATTTCGATGCGCCGGTCCATTTCATCCGCGGCGGTGCTGCCATCTCCGGCATCCCGGTCGAGCGTTTCTTCGGCCGCATGGTGACGATCGATGCGCGTGGCTGTCGGCCCCGGCAGGCGGTCGAGCCGGATGCTGTCTTCGCTTTCGAGGCCGAACAGGGCCGCGTACGGCAGGGCGACGCCGTGTTCTTTCATTTCGGCTGGGACCGGTTCTGGGACGATCCGGCCACGTTTCTCGCCGACTGGCCCGGCCTGTCGCGGCAGGCAAGCGAATTGCTGGTCGAGCGCGGTGCGCGCATCGTCGGCTCGGACTGCCTGTCGATCGATTGTTTCGGCAGCGAGGATTTCCCGGCGCACAATACGTTGCTTTCAGCCGGCATCCTGATCGGCGAGAATTTCGCACGGCTTGGTGACTTGCCGCCTTGGTGCTTCCTGATCAGCTTGCCGCTGGCGATCGAAGGCGGTACCGGATCACCGCTGCGCGCCGTCGCGCTGGTCGAGGGCTAATTCCGGCTTACGAGAAGTCCAGCTGAACCTTGAGCGTTCGCTCCGGTTCCTTCTCGATCAAGTCGAAGGCTGCGCGTGCATCGGCCGCCGCGAACACCTGCGTGATCATGCCTTGCGGATCGAGCCGCTTGTCGGCCAGCCATTCGACGACGCGCGGCAACAGCCGGCGGTTCAGGCGCGAGCCGACGATGGTCAGTTCCTTGCGCACCACTTCCTGCTGGCTGAGGTTGGATGGGGCGTCCGAAAAGCCGAGCAGGCCGATGCGGCCCGCCGGGCTGGCCAGCCGGCAAGCCTCGTCGAGAAGTGCGGGAATGCCGGCGCCGTCAATGACCAGCGTCGGGCCAAGACCGTCATTTTCACCGCGCACCGCGGCCGGCACGGGATCGCGCACGGAGTGGATCACCCTGTCGGCACCGAAGCTGAGCGCTCGCTCCAGGCGGGCTTCGTCGATATCGGCAACGATGCACCGTGCGCCCTTGAGCTTGGCGACCTGCAGGACAGTGACGCCGACCGTGCCGGCGCCATAGATCAGCGCTGTGTCCTCGGGTCCGCAACCGGTACGATCGAGCACATTGGCGGCGATGGAAAACGGCTCGGCCAGTGCCGCCAGCCCAAACGGCATATCCCTTGGAACCGGTATGACATTTGCCGCCGGCACCGCGACGAAGGCGCGAAAACCGCCGTCGCGGTGAACGCCCATCACTTCGAGGTTGGCGCAGACATTGGAGCGGCCGACCCGGCAGGGATAGCAGTGGCCGCACGACACCACGGGATCGACCACCACACGGTCTCCCGTCGCAATGCCGGTCACATTGCGTCCGAGCGCTGTTACGGTGCCGGCGAATTCATGGCCGATGATACGTGGATAGACGGCGAACGGATTGGAGCCATGCAGGATGTGAATGTCGGAGCCGCAGATGCCGGCACGGCTGACATGAACGACGACTTCGCCTGCTCCGGGCTGGGGTATCGTGCCCTGCCGGACTTCCAGCGACTGCGGCGCGCGAACGAGAACTTCAAGCATGGCCTCACCACTTGTATACTAGTCGACAAGTGGCTCAATCTCGCTGCTTCGTCAAGCGCTCATGGCGGCTGTTAGACAGCCTCTTACCCGACACGTTGCGACACGAAATCGGAACTGGCGTTCACTGAAACGCAAATGCCCTGGCGTCCGCAGTTTGGACGCTCAATGCGCTGTCTTGCCGGTCTCCTCTCGAAGGGGGGGCAGTCAAAATTTGTTGACTTCCATCAAGGAGGAAATGACTACCGCTTGCCTATCCGTCGGACCATAAGACAGGCTGTGCGATCGGGGCCTCGGCCGGCTTGCCGCACGGAAGGCGACCTTGCCTTTGAACGCGGACGCGCCATCTGGAATGGGGCAGCCGCCTGCATGACGGAATGGCAACAGCATTGGAACAGCCTCAATTTGCCACCGAGCGCGACCCGAGGCTGAGACTGATTATTCCAATCATCGTCGCCATCGCCTTTCTGATGGAGCAGCTCGATTCCACCATCATCACCACCGCGATCCCCGCCATCGCGCGCAGCCTCGACACGACGCCGGTCAGGCTGAACCTGGCGATCACCACCTACATCCTGACGCTGGCCGTATTCATTCCCGTCAGCGGCTGGTTCGCCGACAGGTTCGGCGCACGAAAAGTGTTTGCGCTGGCACTTTTCACCTTCACCCTCGGCTCGGCGCTGTGCGGCATGGCCAACAGTTTCGGCATGCTTTTGGCGATGCGCGCCCTGCAGGGGCTGGGCGGCGCCATGATGACGCCGGTCGGGCGGCTGATCCTGCTGCGCAGCTTTCCGCGCAGCGGGTTGATCACCGCCATGACCTACATGACCTTGCCCGCCATCATGGGGCCTGTGATCGGGCCGCTGCTCGGCGGCCTGTTGACCACCTATGCATCGTGGCGCTGGATATTCTATGTCAACGTGCCTTTCGGTTGTCTCGGCATTCTGGCGGCGCTGCGCTTCGTCGACGATTTCCGCGAGGAAGCGATGCAACGCTTCGACTTCGCCGGGTTCCTGATGGTCGGATGCGGAGTCGCGCTGCTGCAGTTCGGACTGGAAAGCATCGGTAGGCCGATCATCTCCGTTTCGGCGACAGCGTTGGTGTTGGCCGCGGCGATCCTGCTGCTGCTCGCCTTCGGGCGCTATGCGCGCCGCGTCGTTGCACCGGCAGTCGATCTGACACTGTTTCGATTTCGCTCGTTCTGGGTCGGTACGCTCGCAGGCGGCCTGTGCCGCGTTGGCCTCAATGGCGTGCCTTTCCTGTTGCCGCTGATGCTGCAGGTCGGCTTTGGCATGAGCCCGGTCACCTCGGGCTCGCTGACATTCGTCGGCAGCTTCGGCGCCTTGCTCATTCGGCCGCTGCTGTCGCCGCTGTTGCGGCGCTTTGGCTTCAATGTCGTGCTCATCGGCAGCGCGGTGGTCGGCTCCGCCGCTGTCGGGGGCTTCGCCTTGATCGAAGCCGATACGCCGCACTGGATGATCGGCCTTTACGTCTTTGTCTTCGGGGTCATCCGGTCGGCGCAGTTCATGACCTCCAACACGCTGTCCTATGCCGACCTGCCGGACGACAAGCTCAGCCGCGCCACCAGTCTCGGCGGCGTCCTGCAGCAACTCAGCGTTTCCCTGGGCGTTTCGATCGCCGCCATGGTGC
>NZ_RZOL01000471.1:0-4414 GCF_004022985.1 Mesorhizobium sp. M7A.F.Ca.ET.027.02.1.1
AAGCACTGGCGCCGGCGCAGGGCGACCTCATCATCGACGGCACGTTCGGCGCCGGCGGCTACACCAGGGCCATTCTGGCGACGGGCGCTTCCGTGGTGGCGATCGACCGCGATCCGGATGCCATTGCGGCCGGGCGCGATCTGGAAGTGCAGTCGGGCGGCCGGCTGCGGCTGGTGCAGGCGCCGTTCTCGACGCTGGACGAACATGTCGAGAGCGCCGACGGCGTCGTGCTCGACATTGGCGTGTCCTCGATGCAGCTCGACCAGGCGGAGCGCGGGTTTTCGTTCCGCGCCGACGGGCCGCTCGACATGCGCATGGCGCAGGCTGGTTTGAGTGCCGCCGACGTGGTCAATTCCTTCAAGCCAGGCGACCTTGCCCGTATCTTCGGCTTCCTCGGCGAGGAGCGCCACGCCGGACGCATTGCCCGCATGATCGAGGCTCGCCGCGAAAAGCGCCCGTTCGAGCGCACGCTGGAGCTGGCCGACGCCATCGAGACGCATATCGGCCGGGCGCCGAAGGACAAGATCCATCCGGCGACGCGCGTCTTCCAGGCGCTGCGCATCTTCGTCAATGACGAGCTTGGCGAACTGGCCAAGGCCCTGTTCGCGGCCGAACGCGCGCTGAAGCCGGGCGGACGGCTCGCCGTGGTCACCTTCCATTCGCTGGAAGACCGCATCGTCAAGCGTTTCATCGCCGACCGGGCCGATGTTGCGACCGGCTCGCGGCATTTGCCCGAGGCGCATGCCCGCACCGCGACGTTTCGCAAGGCGGGCGGCGGAGTGACTGCCGGCGACGCCGAGGTGGCGGCCAATCCGCGCGCCCGTTCGGCCAGGCTGCGCGCGGCAATCCGCACGGATGCGTCGGCGCGCAGCAGCGATTTTTCGATTTTCGGCCTTCCAAAGCTTCCCGGCCCAACACTTCCCGGCACAGGCCGGCCGGGGGAGAGGTAGCTAAGTGTTTCGTACCAGCGACATTGTCCTGATCGCCGTCATGGTTGCGGTCGCGGCCCTTACCTACAAGGCCAAGCGCGAGGCCGAGGAACAATTGGCCGCGGTGCAGAAGATCCATGCGCAGATACGCTATGAGGAGGATACGATCGACCTGCTCAAAGCCGACTGGAGCCTGCTTACCCAGCCGTCGCGGCTGCAGAAGCTGGCTGAACTCTACAAGTCGCAGCTCGAACTCGAGCCGGTCAGCGCCCGCCAGATAGGCGGCATCGGCGACCTGCCGGCCAAATCCCTGGACATCCAGGACATCCTGAACGGACGCCAGGGTGGTATGGCCGACAATTCCGACCAAGCGCCTTCGGACAGTAAGGATCCCGTCGTGACCGGAGGCATCGCCCAATGATCGGCAAACTGCTGAAGCGTCGCGCCAGGACGAGTGAAGATGGATCGATCGTCGTCGAGGGCGCCCGCAAGGCGACCGGCGGCAAGGGCAGGACGCGCATCGTCATGACGATGGCGGTGTTCTTCGGTATCTTCTCGACCATATCAGGGCGGCTGGTCTATCTCGGCTTCCAGACCCCCGACATGTCGGGCGGTCCGCAGAGCCGGGTGACGGCATCGCGGCCCGACATCGTCGACCGCAACGGCGAAGTGCTGGCCACGGATATCAAGACGGCGTCGCTGTTTGCAGAACCGCGCCGCATTGTCGACGCCGACGAGGCGATCGAGAAGCTGTCGACGGTGCTTCCGGACATCGACTATGAGCAGACCTACCATAAGCTGAAGAGCGGCGCCGGTTTCGTCTGGCTGCAGCGGCAGCTGACGCCCAAGCAACAGTCCGACATCATGCAGCTCGGCATTCCCGGTTTCGGCTTCCGTACCGAAAAGCGCCGCTTCTATCCGAGCGGCGAGACCTCGTCCTACATTGTCGGCCTCACCAACATCGACAACCAGGGCATCTCCGGAATGGAGAAATATGTCGACGAGCAAGGCTTGAGCGACCTGCAGGCATCGGGCCTTGCCATTGCCAAGGATCTCAAGCCGGTAAAGCTTTCGATCGATCTGCGCGTGCAGCATGTGGTGCGCGACGAGATCGCCGCCGGCCTGGAGCGCTATCGTGCCATGGGCGCCGGCGCCGTCGTGCTCAACGTCAAGACCGGCGAAGTGGTGGCCATGGCCTCGGTGCCGGATTTCGATCCGAACAATCCCTACAATGCACAGGACAAGGACCGGCTGAATCGCATGTCGGCGGGCCTCTACGAGATGGGCTCGACCTTCAAGAGCTTCACCTCAGCCATGGCGCTCGATTCCGGCAAGGCGACGATGGCGAGCCGCTTCGATGCTTCGCATCCAATCCGGGTCGGCCATCAGGCCATTCACGATTTCCACGGCAAGAACCGTGTGCTGTCGTTGCCGGAGGTGTTCCTCTATTCGTCCAACATCGGATCGGCCAGGGAAGCCGAGATGGTCGGCATCGAGGGCCATCGCGAATTCCTGCATCGCCTTGGCCTTCTGGACAGGATGCAGACCGAATTGCCGGAGACTGCCCGTCCGACTGAACCGAAGGTCTGGAAACAGGTGAATTCATTCACCATCGCCTTCGGCCATGGCGTGTCGACGACGCCGCTGCAAGCGGCTGTGGGCTGCGCGGCGTTGATGAATGGCGGCTTCCTGATGAACCCTACCTTTTTGGTGCGTACGCAGGCGGAAGCGATGGCCACCGCCAAGAAAGTGGTGAGCGAAAAGACCGTCGAAGGCATGCGCTACCTCTATTCGCTCAATGCCGAGAAGGGCTCTGCCCGAAACGCCAGAGTCCCCGGCTACCGCGTTGGTGGCAAGACCGGAACGGCCGAGAAGGTCGTCAATGGCCGCTACTCCAAGGACTTGAATTTCAACACTTTCGTCGCCGCCTTCCCGATGGACGATCCGCAGTATCTGGTGTTTACCATTGCCGATGCCCCGCACCCTGAAAAGCCGGGCATGACGGATGTCGCGGCCGCAAATGCGGGGGTTATGGCCGGCAATATCATCAGGCGTTCAGCTGCCATGCTTGGCGTGAAGCCAGATTTCAGCCATGAAAATGGTGCAACGCTGGTTTCCTATCAGTGATTCTTAGGGCGCGCCGGCAACAGCGCGCTATTTTGTTGCGGTGAACGGGACTCGATGAAGCTCAGAGATCTAGCCGGTATCCTGCCCGTCGAGGGAATAGCTTCCGTCGATCTGGAGGTTACAGGGATTTCTTCGGATTCCCGCCAGGTAAAAGCGGGTGTTGTCTTCTTTGCGCTCGCGGGAACCAAGGCCGACGGTGCCGTTTATGCCGCCGACGCCGCCGCGCGCGGTGCGGCCGCGATCGTAGCGGGCAAGGGCAGCACCGTTGCCGGGCTGTCGGTCCCGGTATTGGCAGTCGACGATCCGCGCCTGGCGTTGGCGCTGAGTGCGGCCCGCTATTTCGGCAAGCAGCCTGAGATAATGGTCGCGGTGACCGGCACCAGCGGCAAGACTTCGGTCGCGGCTTTCACCAGGCAGATCTGGGAGCAGTCCGGTTATGCCGCCGCTTCGATCGGCACCACTGGCGTAGTGGCGCCTGGGCGCAACGACTATGGCTCGCTGACGACGCCCGATCCAGTCGCCCTGCATCAATTGCTGCGGGAATTGGCGGATGCCGGCGTCACCCACGCCTCGATGGAAGCCTCCAGCCATGGGCTCGACCAGCGCCGTCTCGACGGCGTGAGGCTGGCGGCCGGCGGCTTCACCAATCTCGGCCGCGACCATATGGACTATCATCCGACCATCGAGGACTATCACCGCGCCAAATTGCGCCTGTTCGACGCGCTGCTGCCGAAAGGCGCACCGGCCGTCATCTTCGCCGACGATCCATGGTCGGCACCGACTTTTCAGGCGGCGCGGGCCGCCAGGCTCGAAGTGCTGACGGTTGGCCGCCATGGCGATTTCCTCAGGCTGAAGCGGGTTGAGCATGAACGCCATCGCCAGCGGGCCGAGGTCGAGGCCGATGGCATGCTCTACGAGATCGACCTGCCGCTGGCCGGTGATTTCCAGATTTCGAACGCGCTGGTTTCGGCGGGTCTTGCCATTTCCACGGGAACACCTGTCGCCAAGGCCTTGCTGGCGTTGGAGAAATTGAAGTGCGCGCCGGGCCGGCTCGACCTCGTCGGCACCACCGGCAATGGCGCGCCGGTCTATGTCGATTATGCCCACAAGCCCGACGCGCTGGAAAACGTGCTGGCCTCGGTGCGCCCATTCACGACCGGCCGCGTCATCGTCGTGTTCGGCTGCGGCGGCGACCGCGACCGGGGAAAAAGACCGATCATGGGCGAGATTGCGACGCGGCTTGCAGATGTTGTCATCGTCACCGACGACAATCCGCGCTCCGAAGTGCCGGAAACGATCCGCGCCGCTATTTTGGCCGCCGCCCCCGGCGCCATCGAGATCGGCGACCGGCGCCAGGC
>NZ_RZOL01000472.1:0-4398 GCF_004022985.1 Mesorhizobium sp. M7A.F.Ca.ET.027.02.1.1
GTGCAGACCGGTTCCATCGCCGTCGGCAGCGTCCGTATCGGCCTCGACCTGCCGATCCTGGCGGTCGCGGCAACGATCCTCGGCGGCGTCGTCTTCGGTCGTGGCGACGGCGGCGTCTGGGGGCCTTTCTTCGGGGCGCTGTGTTTTGCGCTGCTGTTCGTGGTGATGACGGTGCTCGGCATCGACGAGCCCGGCAAGCTCATCGCGCAGGGCGTCATCATCCTCGGCGCGGCGATCTTCTACGGAGTGCGCGTGCGAAACCCCTGATTTGAAACGGCGAAGAGCAAGTGCGCCGGCGTTCAGACAATTGCAAACAGATGGAGAAACATGGATGTCACCGCCAAAAAACATCATGTGCTACGGCGACTCGCTGACCTGGGGCTGGGTTCCGGTCAAGGAAGGGTCGCCGACCTACCGCTACCCTTATGATCAGCGCTGGACCGGTGTGATGGCGGCGGCGCTGGGGGCGGGCTACCACATCATCGAAGAAGGCCTGAGCGCGCGCACGACCTGTCTCGACGACCCCAACGATCCGCGCCTGAACGGGGCGAACTATCTGCCCTCGGCCATCGCCAGCCATCTGCCGCTCGACCTGGTCATCGTCATGCTCGGCACCAACGACACCAAGTCTTATTTCCGCCGGACGCCTTATGAGATCGCCAATGGAATGGCGAAACTGGTCGGGCAGATCCTGACCAGTGCCGGCGGCATCGGCACCCCTTATCCGGCTCCCAAGGCGCTGGTCATTGCGCCGCCGCCGCTGACCCCGATGCCCGATCCGTGGTTCGAGGGCATGTTTGGTGGCGGGCACGAAAAATCCAGGGATCTGGCCAGGCAGTACAAGGCGATGGCGGATTTCATGAAGATCGATTTCCTCAATGCCGGCGATTACCTCACCACGGATGGTGTTGACGGCATCCATTTTACTGCCGGAAACAACGCCGATCTGGGACGCGCCGTCGCCGACAAGGTCAAGTCGATCCTTGAGCCGGGCAAGGTCAGCACTGCCGCCTGAAGCCGCCACGCCCGTCGGCTCGCGGCACACAGGCCTACGGCGCGGGTGTATCGCTCGTTGCTCCGGCGATGCACATCGATACGGGGCCGTTTGGCCCCGTATCGATGTGGCGCTCGACGCCTGCAGACCTGCGTTGATCTAGGGCCTTGTGCCCCGAGGAACATGATCGGCAGAGGATTTGGTTTGGCGGTCGAAAACGACCGCCAGGCCGTTCTTCACGGCAAGCGAGGCGACCATGTCGTCGAGTTCGCGATCGGGAATGGCGGGTTTGAGGACCTGCCGGATGGCCCGATAGGCCTGCTCGGTCGACACATAGTCGTAGCGCTTTTTGCGCGCTTCCACATATTGCTCGATGAGAATGCTCAATCGGCGGGCGGCGATGCCATCTGGTTGCTGCAAGGGAGCCTCCTCAGCGTCGATCGTTTGCAGACCCCCGAGATGTAAAAACCCACGCCGCGAAAGTTAAGGCCTGCTGTCGGCTTGAAGCCCAAAAAATCTATTGCCTTCGTTCAACGAACTGCACCGCAGAGTGACATCGTGTCCGAACTGGCACATCGCAGCCGCAAGGCGCGGGTCAACTTGCCCGTCCGAATCCCGACCAAAGCGTGTATTCACAACAGCTCCGACAGAACGGCCATGAAATGGTCGTTCTCCGCTGTCGAGCCGATGCTGACTCGCACATAGGTGTCAAAACCCTGCTGCTTCCACGGCTTGACGATGACGCCGTGACGCAGCAGGCCTTCGACGAAGGCGGAAGCATCTTGCCGGCAGTTGAAGAACAGGAAGTTGCCCCTGGAGGCAGCGACATCGAGGCCCTTGCTCGCCAGGAAAGTCTCGACGCGTTTTCTCTCTGCATTGGCCAGCGCGACGACCCTGGCAAGGTGTTCGTCGTCGGCCAGTGCTGCGAGTGCGGCCGCCTGGGCCATCGCGTTGGCGTTGAAAGGCGTGCGGACGCGATCGAGCAGCGCGCGCAGCTCCGGGTCACCGACGATGCCGAAGCCGATCCGCAATCCGGCCAGACCGAACGCCTTGGAAAAGGTCCGCAGCACGATCCAGGGCCGACCCAGCTTTTCGAGATATGGCAGGGACGATGCATAATCGTCGCCCTTGGCATATTCGGCATAGGCTTCGTCGATGACGATCAGCGTCTCGTCGCCGACCGCATCCAGAACCCTCGACAGATCGCCGGCGGAGAGCCAGCTGCCGACCGGGTTCATCGGGTTCGAAAACAGCAGCATGCGCGGCCGTTCGCGCACCGCCTCGACCAGCGCATCGACATTGATGGTGAGATCGTCGTTGACGACAACGCGTTTGACGGTCGCCCCCATCAGCGTTGCGTAGTCCTCATGCAGCGGGAACGACGGATAGAGCGTGACGACCGCGTCGCCCGGCCGCAACACGGCACGGCTGATGACGGAGAGAAGGTCTTCGGAACCGTTGCCGAGGATGATCTGGCCCTCGGCGACGGCATATTTGTCGCCGATCGCCTGGCGCAGCTTGCGCCCGGCGGGGTCGGGATAGAGGCGGAACATCTCGGAGCCGGCATGCATCGTCGTGGCTAGCGTCGGGCTGGGCCCGAGCGGGTTTTCGTTGGAGCCCAGTTTGGCGATCCTGGCCGGTGCGTATCGCGCCATGACCTCGTCAATGGTGAGCCCGGAATTGTAGGACGACAAACGGTTGACTTCGGTGCGGACCATATCCGAGGCTTTCGACACGGGTGGGCTCCTTTGCAGCGGATTTCGTCATCAGTACCGCAGCTGAAATGATTTGTATATGCTTGTATATGTAACCTGCGATCTGATAGCATTGATACCGGCGCCGAGGCCAACACCGATCAGGAGGATCACATGCGCAACGCTTCTCTCTTCGATCTCTCCGGCAGGAAGGCGCTTGTCACCGGCGCAAGCCGGGGCATCGGGCGCAGCATCGCCGAGGCGCTGAGTGCCGCCGGCGCCGACGTCGCGGTCTCGGCGCGCAGCCTGGCGTCATTACAGGACACAACGACAGCCATCCGCGCCGCCGGCGGGGTGGCGCATGCCGTTGCCCTCGACGTCACCGATGTCGGTCGCTGCCGCGCAGCCACCGCAGAGGCTGCCAGCCTGCTTGGCGGTCTCGACATTCTCGTCAACAATGCCGGCGTGGAGGAGGTGCGGCCCTCGCTCGATGTCGACGAGGCGCTGTGGGACAGGATCGTCGACACGAATCTCAAGGGAGCGTTCTTCTGCGCCCAGGCCGCCGCGCGGCAGATGCGCGATGCCGGCCGTCCTGGTGCCATCATCAATCTGTGCTCGCTGACATCCGAAGTCGGAATCCCCACCGCGGTGCCGTATGGCTCGTCGAAGTCGGGCCTGCTCGGCATGACCCGCGCCCTTGCGGCGGAGTGGGCGGAGCTCGGCATAAGGGTCAATGCAATCGCGCCGGGCTATTTCAGGACGGCGATGACCGATGTTTTCTACAGCAACGAGGCATGGCAGCACTCCATGCTGGCCAAGATCCCGCAGCGGCGTTTCGGTGATCTCTCCGATTTGCACGGCATCGCGGTGTTCCTCGCTTCGGATGCGGCGGCTTACATAACCGGCCAGTCCATTCCGGTCGATGGCGGCTTTCTCGCCTCGATCTGAGGAGGCAGGTTTGTCTCCGCAGTTTCGAAGGGAAGGACGATAGAAAAACTGCTGGCGACTGTCATACATACATGTATATACTTTTGCCCGGGTGAAGCCTCTCGACGGCTTTGATCCTTGCCCCGGTCGGCCTGTCGACCCGCAGAACTATGGCCATCCACGGGCCAACCGTCATTGCGTTCCAAGAGTTCCAGGAGACGAGCAACCATGTCCGACATCAGCTTCCACGATTTGTCATCCATCGATGCCGACCAGCGCGCCAGTCTGCTGAAGCGCGCCGAGGCCGATCTGACGGTCTTCGTCGAGAAGGTCCGGCCGATCATCCAGGCCGTCAAGGACGAAGGCGACGCCGCCTTGATCCGCTTCGCCAGGGAACTCGACAAGGCCAATGTCGCCGAGGGCGAACTGCAGGTGTCGGAAGCCGAGTTCGAAGCGGCGTTCGACAAGGTGGAAAAGGATGTGGTCGAGAGCATCCAGTTCGGCATCGACAACATCAGGCATTTCCATGAGGAGCAGAAGCCGGAGACGATGTGGCTCAAGGAAGTCCGGCCGGGCGCCTATGCCGGCGACCGGTACACGCCGATCGCGTCCGTTGCGCTCTACGTTCCGCGCGGCAAGGGCGCCTTTCCTTCGGTGACGATGATGACGTCGGTGCCGGCGGTGATTGCCGGTGTGCCGCAGATCGCCATCGTGACGCCGCCGACACCGGATGGGTCGGTGGACGCGGCAACGCTGGTCGCCGCGCGCCTCGCCGGCGTGGGA
>NZ_RZOL01000473.1:0-4384 GCF_004022985.1 Mesorhizobium sp. M7A.F.Ca.ET.027.02.1.1
GCTCCGATACAGCGCCGGAAGTTGTCCGGCGCCTCGAGATCAGGCAACCAGCTTGAGCTCCCGTTTCATCGCTTGCTTGCGCACGCCCGGCCGCGACGACGCCGGCAGCTTCGCCATCTCAGCCCGGCTGAGACCTGACAATTTCATCGAGATCATGCGCTGGACGAACGGCATCATGTTGACGACGCCGAGCACGAAATTGCGCAAGACGCGCCGCAGCGGTGTGCGGACAAGCGCCATGCCTGTCAGCCTGCCCGCCAGTTCGATCACCTCTTGTGCCGCGGGACGCCGAAGCGTTTCGTAGAGGTCGAGTTCGCTTTCCGGGCGGACACCGTTGATCACGTCGCCGAGCAGTTCGCCCAGCACCACGGCATCGATCAGGCCGGTGTTCATGCCTTGGCCGCCGGCCGGGCTGTGCACATGGGCGGCGTCGCCCATGACAAACAGGTGCCCCTGGCGGTAGGACCTGGCAAGGCGGTGATGCACGCGGAACCGTGTACTCCAGGTCAGGTCGAGCACCTGCGCCGGGCTGGCCGACGGGCCGCGACTGTCGAGCAGCGCCTGGATGTCGGCAATGCCAGGCCGCTCAGGCGCCTCATCCATGGTCGCTACGATGCGATATGATCCGTCCGGCAGTGGCGCGACGACGACCAGTCCGGCCGGGGAGAACAGCAGCGACACCTCCGTTGGCCCGAGCGGCCAGTCAAGGCGCACGTCGGCGAGTACAAAAGACCCTGCATAGGCCTCGCCATCGAAGCCTATGCCGGCGGCCTCGCGTACCACGCTGTGCATGCCGTCCGCACCGACGACGTAACGCGCCGAGATCGTCTTTTCGCGACCATTCTGGACGACCGTGACGTGTGCGCCATCGACCCCCTGCAATACCTCCTTCGCCTCGACGCCGCGATGGACGACACCGCCCAACCCGGCGATGCGCTCAGTGAGGACCTTCTCGGTTAGGTTCTGCGGAATCATCAGCACGTAGGGATACGCCGAGGGCAGGCTCGAGAAATCGAGGTTGATTAGGACCCGGTCGCGATCACGTATGGCGAAGTTGTCAAGCTTCAGGCCGAGTTCGACCAGCCGCCCCGTGACGCCAAGCGGCTCGAGTGTCTCCAGCGTCTGCGCGTGGATCACTCCGGCACGTGAGGTGTTGAGGCCTTCGGCGAGGCGGTCGACCACGACGTGATCGACGCCTGCCTGATGCAGGGCAATGGACAGCGCCAGGCCGGTCGGGCCGGCGCCTATGACCAGGACTTCGGTGGTATCAGGCAGCATTTTCTCTCTCCGTTTGTCAACGATTGGTGACTTTTATCTTGGGTGCTTGAGTTTGTCAACGCTCGTTGATATTTGATTTTCATGAGCACGAATCATTCGAAAAAGCCGAGCAAGTCGGATCGCACCCGAGGGCAAATCCTGGATGCCGCCAGAGATCTGTTTGCCGAGCACGGCTATGACGGCGCGTCGATCCGCGATGTCGGGACCCGCGCCTCGATCGATCCGGCCATGGTGATCCGCTATTTCCGCAGCAAGGACGAATTGTTCGCCCGGGCGGCACTCGTCGACCTGCAACTGCCGGCACTTCGGGTGATCGACCCGGCCACCGTCGGCGAAACTTTGATCAGGCGGTTTCTCGAAGTCTGGGAAGGCCCGGCCAGCGGACCCGGCATGGCAATTCTGCTGCGTTCCGCGGCGTCGAACGAATTCGCCGCCGAAAAAATGCGCGAGATATTCGCCAACCAGGTGAGGCCGGTGGTTGCGGCGGTCGGCGATCTCGCCGACGCCGGTCGAAGGGCCGGGCTCATTTCGAGCCAGTTGCTGGGTTTGGCGATGTGCCGATATGTGCTGCGGCTACCGGCCGTCGTCGCTCTGTCACACGACGAGATCATCCGGAACGTCGGCCCTGCGCTGCAACGCTATGCCACTGGAGAGGACACGGCCTGAACCAGCGGTCCGGCCGGACCGGTCATCATGCGGCGGCTGCACCTAGCCAAAGCATGCCCAATCTGTGCCGAAGCGGCACGCGGAGGTTAACAGCCACCCGCCGCCCTGTGCGAAAGCTGCTTCGTAACCTGTGGATTCTCGGTGGATAAGCTGTTCACAACACAAGATATTGGGGTGAACAAATCGGGAAAATCGCGCCATCGCTGATTCGTCGCCGATTCGTTCCGGCTATGAGCCGAACGTTAACGACGACAGCCGGAATCGCCTGCCCAACTGCTTAACGCAGGTTAAGGAAGATCAACAATTTCATCATGTTGGTCGAGGCGCGCCTAGCCACCGTGATTGTTTCCCGGCAAAGGTTAACGGCAACACCTCTTAGCATGAAACGGGCCAGTTCAGCGATTCAGCATGTGGTGCGACTCGCGGCCGCGAAATCCACATGTAGCCGTGAACAAAAGCTGAATCTGCAGGAGTCACTGATTCGTCGCCGATTCGTTCCAGACTCGTTCCATCCGTTAATCCGCAGCCGATTGGAAGCTTGACAAAACCACCTTCTCGCCGTCGGCGGAACATTCCGCTTTCGCTTCGCGCCCGAAATCCCTATGTGTCGCCTGTCATACGCGCCATTTGAGGCACGCTCCCGACAACCAGAGGCCAGAAGCCTTATTTCCAGGTCCCGGAAGCCTTATTCTAGGTTGATGAACATCCAGCCCAAACACACAGAGCCGCTGATCCTGTCGGGCCGCGACGTGACCGCCGTGCTCGGGCCGACCAACACCGGCAAGACCCATCTCGCCATCGAGCGCATGGTGGCGCATGAGAGTGGGATCATCGGCCTGCCGCTCAGACTTCTGGCGCGCGAGGTCTACGCCCGCGTCTGCGAAAAGGTCGGCGCCCACAAGGTTGCGCTGATCACCGGCGAGGAAAAGATCCAGCCGCCGGGCGCCAGATATTCGGTCTGCACCGTCGAGGCCATGCCGCGCGAGACCGACGCCGCTTTTGTCGCCATCGACGAGGTGCAGCTCGCCGGTGACCTCGAGCGCGGCCACATCTTCACCGATCGCATCCTGCACCTGCGCGGCCGCCAGGAGACGCTGCTACTGGGTGCCGCCACCATGCACGGTATCCTGCAGCGCCTGCTGAGGGGTGTCTCGGTGGTGACGCGGCCGAGGCTGTCGCATCTTGCCTATGCCGGCTCCAAGAAGCTGACCCGCCTGCCGCGGCGCACGGCAATCGTCGCCTTCTCCGCCGACGAGGTCTACGCCATCGCCGAGCTGATCCGCCGCCAGCAGGGCGGTGCCGCCGTCGTGCTCGGCGCGCTCTCGCCGCGCACCCGCAACGCCCAGGTGGCGCTGTTCCAGTCCGGCGATGTCGACTACCTCATCGCCACCGACGCCATCGGCATGGGTCTCAATCTCGATCTCGACCACGTCGCCTTCGCCCAGAACCGCAAGTTCGATGGCTTCCAGTACCGCAACCTGACCGCGGCCGAGCTCGGCCAGATCGCCGGCCGCGCCGGCCGGCATCTGCGCGACGGCACCTTCGGTGTCACCGGGCAGGTCGACCCGCTCGACGAAGAGCTGATCAAGAAGATCGAAGGCCACGATTTCGATCCGGTGAAGGTGCTGCAGTGGCGCACCGCGCATTTCGACTTTGCCAGCCTCGACGCGCTGAAGCGCTCGATCGAGACCAACGCTCCGGTCGAGGGACTTACGCGGGCATTGCCTGCCGTCGATGCACAGGCGCTCGAGCATCTATCGCGCGACGAGGACATTCGCGCGCTCACCACCAATGCTAAGCGCGTGGCGCTGCTGTGGGAAGCCTGCGCGCTGCCCGACTACCGCAGGATCGCGCCGGCGCAGCATGCCGACCTCATTGCCTCGATCTACACGGACCTCGCACGCCACGGCCATGTCGACGAGAATTACATGGCCGAGCAGGTGCGCCGCGCCGACACCACCGAGGGCGACATTGACACGCTGTCGCATCGCATAGCCCAGATCCGCACCTGGACATTCGTGTCGAACCGGCCCGGCTGGCTGGCCGATCAGGCACACTGGCAGGAAAAGACGCGCGAAATCGAAGACAGATTGTCGGATGCGCTGCATGAGCGGTTGACGAAACGCTTCGTAGACCGCAGGACTTCCGTCCTCATGCGGCGCCTTAGAGAAAATACCATGCCTGAAGCCGAAATTAGCCCTACCGGAACCGTCCTTGTCGAAGGCCACCATGTCGGCGAGTTGCAAGGGTTCCGCTTCACCGCCGACCAGACCGCCGGCGGCGAAGACGCCAAGGCGGTGCGCACCGCTGCCCAGAAGGCGCTGGCCGCCGAGTTCGAATCGCGCGCCGAACGCTTCGGCGCCTCGGCCAATGGCGACATCGCGCTCGGCTCGGACGGCACGCTGCGCTGGATCGGCGCGCCGATCGGCACGCTTGTATC
>NZ_RZOL01000474.1:0-4377 GCF_004022985.1 Mesorhizobium sp. M7A.F.Ca.ET.027.02.1.1
GCGCCGGTCCGCGCGAGCACGGTGACGGCGTCGGCAATGCCAAGCGAGAAGGAGCGGCCGCGCCAGCCGCTGGTGGCAACGCCACGAACGCCATCTTCCGCGCGGATCGTGATCCGGTCCGCCATGCCGTTGCCGGTGCCGGCGACCGCCAATCCCATCGACTGTCCCCTGCCGATATGGATTGCGCAGTCGCCGCCATTGTTGACATAGGCGCGATCGAGCTTGCGGCCGGCAAGCAATGCGGCGAGCATTTCGTCGGCTACCGATCCCGCGACGGCGGCCATCGGTGTTATGAAGCATTCCGCCAGGGGCATGACGGCTGCTTCCATGCGGCGCGCCGTCGGGCCGGCGAAGGTGCGCGGCGCCAGGAAAAACGCCGGCAGTCGCAATTCGGGGAGCTCCTCGACCAGCTCCATCAGGATCGTCTGGAACCGCGCTATGGCCTGTTCATAGGCTTGGCGGCATTCATCCGTCGCACCAAAAACCTCGACGATCAGGTCGATCGGCCCGTGGTTGAGATGCAGCCGCTTGCCGTCCTGCAGCCAGTTGGCTTGCGGGCCTTGCATCACCCGGCCTCGTTCGAGCCGGCACGGCGCAGCTGCGCGAGTGGCGGCCATGGATTGGTGGCTTCGGCGCCTGTGCCGCGGCGCGGATTCAGGTACTCACCGCCTTTTGCGACAATATCCTCGACGCTGCGGATCTCGGCCTCGTACCCGCCAAGCCTGACATAGTCGTCGCGGCGCAGCGTGAATTCGATAGGCGCCACCAGCGCCGGCGTCGGCACATAGCCGAAGGCACCCTCAGGCACTCTGGTGACATCGACCATCAGCGTGATGCCGCCGCCCGGCCAGACATAGACCGGCGCGCCGCCGACCGTGACATAGGTGGTCAGGCCCTGAACCGAGCGGGTGAGATTGACCGGGTTTTCGGTGACGCCGGCCCGCAGCGAGCCGCCGGCGCCGCCGATGAACAGCACTGTGCACAAAGCCGGCTCGCAATTGTCCTCGATCAGCCCGACCGACTTCTGCAGCCGTTCGGGGAAAGGTTTTTGCACCGGTTTCAGCTCGTCGTCGAGTTCGTAATAGGCGAACTGTTCCCCGGTGGTCGACACCATCAGCAGCGACAGCCCCGGCCGCGCGCCTTTCTTGGCGTTCCATTCGCCGAGAATCGACAGCGGGTCTGAAATACTGGTGCCGCCCCAGCCAAGCCCGGGTTCGGAGACCTTGAAATAGCGGCCCGGCGTCGAACGGCGGCCGATTATTTTTATACCTGTATCCTGCCAGCCCAGCACCTTGCCGGCCTGGTGCTCGGAAACGACGCCGGTGATGTGGTCGTCGACCACCACCACCTCGTCGACAAGGCCGCGCCATTGCGTGGCGAACATGCCGATGGTGGCCGAGCCGCAGCCGACGCGCATTCGGTGTTCCTGCTTGCCGTCGATGACAGGTGCTTTGCCGGCTTCGACTATGATGGTGGCGCCGCCGTCGATGGCCAGTTCCACCGGCTTGCGGTTGCACAGATTGAGCAGCGCGTCACAGGTGGCGCGTCCCTCGGCCTTGGAGCCGCCGGTCAGATGGTGCACACCGCCCAGCGACAGCATCTGCGAGCCATACTCGCCCGTCGTGACATGGCCGATCGCTTCGCCGGCTGCGCGGACTATTGCCGTCTCGGGACCGAGGTGACGGTCGGTATCGATCTTCACCTTGACGCCGCAATAGGAGAAGATGCCCTCGGTGACGACGGTGACGAGATCGACGCCTTCGACCTCCTGGCTGACGATGAAGGGGGCCGGCTTGTAGTCGGGATAGGTGGTGCCGGCGCCTATTGCGGTGACGAAGCGGCGGCCGGTGTTGACCAGTTCGCCGTCCCAGGCCTCGCCCACGGCGACGAACGGCACGATCGCCGCGCCGGTCTCGGCCGCATGATCGAGGATGGTCAGCGGATCCATCCGCACGATCCTGCCGCCGACATTTCCGTAGCGGTCGCAGGCGCCGGTGCGCCCATCCGCGATATAGCACATCACCGGACAGGCATCGCAGCGGATCTTCTCCGCCACCAGCTTCTCGCCGGGATCATGGGTTTCGAAGCGCTCGGCAAGCTCGCTCATCGGCGTGCCTCCTTTTCGCGGATACCATCTTTCTCGCGGATGCCAGCGCGGATACGCGTCGGCGTCGCCGGAACTTTGGTGACCAGCACACCGGTGGCGTGGCGGATGGCGTTGAGGATCGCCGGCGCCGTCGGGATCAGCACGTGCTCGCCCAAACCCTTGGCGCCAAAGGGTCCTTCCGGATCCGGAACTTCTATCAGGATGGTCTCGATCGGTGGCACGTCGCCAATGGTCGGGATGAGATAATCGTGCAAATTCTCGGTGCGGCCGGGGATATACTCTTCCATCAGCGCCATGCCGATGCCTTGCGCAATGCCGCCTTCGATCTGGCCCTCGGCCAGCAGCGGGTTGATCGCCTTGCCGACATCATGCGCGGCGGTGATTTTCAGCAGCTTCACCGTGCCGAGCTTGAGGTCGACCTCCAATTCGGCGATCTGCGCGCCATAGCCGTAGACGGCGTAGGGTTTGCCCTGGCCCTCGGCGTCGAGGGGCAGCGTCGGCGGGTCGTAGGTCTCCTCGGCGCGAAAGACGAAGCCTTCGGCATCCACGTCCAATGTGGTGAGATCGATGCGGCGGGTGGCTTCTCCCTCGCGGATGACGATCGCCGAACCGTCCAGTTGCAGAGCGGCTTTTTCCGAAACATTGGCGAAGCGCAGGATCTTTTCGCGCAAGGCGCGGCCAGCCTTTTCGGCCGCCTTGCCGGTGACGAAGGTCTGGCGCGAGGCCGAGGTCTTGCCGGCGTCGGGGGTGATGGCTGTATCGGCGCTCTTCAACTGGAATTTCTCAAGCGGCAGGCCGAGCGCGTCGGCGCATATCTGGGCGATGACCGTGTTCGAACCCTGGCCGATATCGACAGCGCCCTGGTGCAGGATGACCGTGCCGTCAGCCGCGATGCCGACCCGGATGGTCGACGGGTTGGGCAGCGAGGTGTTGCCGCAGCCATACCAGCAGGACGCGACGCCAACGCCGCGCTTTCTATCCCTGCTGGCACGGTTGAACGCATCCGCATCGGCCGTTGCGCGCACCCAGTGCGGCTGCAGCGATTCGAGGCATTCGGCAATGCCGACGCCGGACTCCAGAAGCTGCCCGGTAACCGTTTCGGATCCGTTACGAAGGCAGTTCTTCAAGCGAAAATCGAGCCGGTCCATGCCGAGCTTGCCGGCTAGCTCGTCATACAGCGTCTCCTGCATGATCGTCGCTTGCGGCACGCCGAAGCCGCGGAAGGCGCCGGAGATCGGCCCATGCGTGTGGATGGCGCGGCCTTCGGCGCGGTAATTCGGCGTCGCGTAGGGTCCGGAGGCGTGCACCGGCACGCGGTTGGCCACGGTAGGGCCCCAGCTTGCATAGGCGCCGGTGTTGAAGTCACCTTCGAAGATCATGCCGGTGACAAGGCCATCGGCATCGGCGCCGATGGTCGCTCTCATCTCGGCCGGATGGCGCTTGGTGGTCGAAATCATCGATTCGGTGCGGGTGTAGGCAAGTGCCGCCGGCCGCCCCGTCTTCATCGCCACCAGGCCGATCAGCGGCTGCAGCGAAACGTCGAGCTTGGACCCGAAACCGCCGCCGGTCGCGGTCGGCACGATGCGCACCTTGTCGACGGCTAGGCCGAGCACCTTCGCCGTCTCGTCGCGGTCCATATAGGGCGCCTGGGTGCAGGCGACGACGACCAGCGTGTCGCCGTCCAGATAGGCATAGCCGGCTTCCGGTTCGATATAGGCGTGCTCGACATAGGAGGTGTCGATGGCGCCGGACACGGTGAACGCAGCGCCGGCAAGCGCCGTCTCGGGGTCGCCTCGCTCGACCAGGCCGGAGGTGAGCAGGTTCGCCGGCCGACTTTCATGGATCAGCGCAGCACCCTCAGCCTGCGCCTCGGCAGGTTGCAGAAAATGCGGCAGTTCGCTCCAGCGGACAGGAAAATCCGACAAATCGAGATCGAGTATCGCCTCGCGCTCGCCGGCAACCAGCGCCACCGCCTCGCCACGGAGCCGCGCAAACCCTTCGGCCAGCGCCGGCTGGTCGGCGAACGGGCCGATAGCGCCGAAACAGTTTTTTCCGGGAATGTCGGCTGCTGTGAAGACACCGGCTATGCCGGGATGCGCCTTCGTCCAGCCGTCGAGGTCGCCGAAGGCGAAGCTGGCGTGATAATGCGGCGAGCGGACCACCAGCACGGCCAGCGCATCGGCGGGGGAGGAATCGCCGCCGAATTGCTCAGCCCCGGTGGCCTTCGGCACGCCATCGAGCCGGACGGGCGAGGAGCCGATCGCATGGCC
>NZ_RZOL01000475.1:0-4370 GCF_004022985.1 Mesorhizobium sp. M7A.F.Ca.ET.027.02.1.1
GCCGCGATCGGCCTGGCCAGGCGTATCCTGCGACACTCCGATCTGGCGATTGCCGGCATCCTCACGGCAGTGGCCCGCGGCCTCAACCAGAGCATCGCCGAAGGGTTGCTGGTCGAGGCCGAGCAGTTCGCCCGCATGGCCCCGACCGCTGATCTGCGCGAAGGGCTGAATGCCTGGATGGCACGCCGCGAGCCGGGCTATGACGGCTCGTGGACGCATATCGCGCGTCCCGACGAGGCCAGGCGAGCCTGAAGCGGGTCGCCTGAAAGGCCAGGCGACCCGCTTCAGGTCTTTGTTTTTATGCATGTCGTTCTCCCAAAACCGAGGTCACTTTTGGGCGACATGCACTCGTTGGCGTTGGATCAGGGCGCCACCACCAAACGGCCTTTCATGTTGGGGTGAAAGCGGCAGAAATAGTCGACCGGTCCCGCGGCCTTCAATGTCAGGCTTGCGGATTTCTTCGGCGGGATCATCACTTCCCAGCCGCCTTTCACGGTGGCCGTGTGGGCGAACACATCCTTGTTCACCCACTCGATCGTGTCGCCGACCTTGGCCTCGACGCTGGCTGGCGAGAACACCAGCCTGTCGATGATGACCTGGATGGTTTCTGCTCGCGCCGGAACGGTACCGACGGCCAGCGTCAACGCAATCCACAGATGGCGTTTCGGCATGCTCCCGGTCCTTACTTGAGCATGCCGGCGACGTGCTCGGCGTGCTGCTCATGGCCCTGGAAAATCTTCAGGCCGGTTTCCAGCAGGCTCTTCAGGTCGGCATTCTGCGCCGACGGGATCAAAAGGGTTTCGAGCGCGCCGTTGACCTGCTTGTGGTAGGCGACCTCGTTATCGACATAGGCCTTGTCGAAGGCAGCGCCGTCGAGTTTGGCGAGCTTGGCCCGCTCCTCCGCCGCAGCTTTGGTCAGCGCCTGGCTGGTGGCGTTGTCTTCCGGCGTGACCTTGAGCTTCTTCACCAGATCGAGCGCCTGCACGTTCACGGCTTCGTGGTCGCGCACCATGTCGTTGGCGAAATCCACGACCTCCTTGGTCTTCGATTTTTCGATGGCCAGCTTGGCCGCTTCAATGTCGATGACCCCGGCCGTATAGGCGATGTGAGCGATCTGCGGATCGGTTGGCTTGTCGGCGGCTTGTGCGAGCGGGGCGGTGCCGAGCAGCAGCAGGGCGGCGAGCGCGGCAGTGTGTCGGATGGACATGGCATCTCCTTTGCCGGACGCTGAAAATCTCGCCGGACTGTGTTTTCGGTTGACGGTCGTTGGATGCTGGCCAGCGGCAAACGTTCCCGCCAAAATCAATTGAATCCGGTGAGGCTCAGCTTTCCAGCCCGAGCCGCCGCATGACCGCGCTGGTCAGTCGTTCGCAACGCCGGCCGGCGAAGGGGAAGGCATCGAGCAGCACCGGCCCGATCTGATCGTCCAGCGCCTTGCGCACGAGGGCGCGGGCGCGGTGCAGCCTTGTCTTGACGGTTTGCGGCCGCACGCCGAGGAGATCGGCGGTCTCCTCGATGCTCAGCCCCTCGATCACCCGCGCTACGAACACCGTCCGGTAGACGTCGGGAAGGCTGTCTGTGGCCTGTTCGACCAGTTGGAGGATCTGCCTTTGCGCCATCGTCCGTTCCGGATCGTCGCTGGGGTGGAGGGGGAACCGGATGATCTCGGCTTGCGGATTTTCCGGCATTGCCACCGTTCTGCGCCTTTTGCGCAGGCGGCCGAGCGCCTCGTTGATGACGATGCGCGACAGCCATGTGGCGAGCGAGGAGTCGCCGCGAAACGCATCGAGATGGGCGAAAGCCTTGAGGTAGGCCTCCTGGACGATGTCCTCGGCCTCGCTGTCATTGCGCACGACGCCGCGCGCGATCCGGTAGAGCCGCTGATTATGTGTCTTGATGATGGTGCGGAAGGCGTCGTCGTCGCGCGCCAGCGCGCGGTGCACAAGCTGCATCTCGCCTGGCACAGCGGAAGGCACGGCCGTCAACACAGCAGGCATCGCCAGTTTCCTCAACCCAATCTCCGAACCAAGATTCTCGATCGGGAGATTGGACGCTGTCGCCGGCAGAAGGTTCCCGAAGATTTTCTGCCGGGTCCGGCGGCCGCTACCCTACAGTGCGAGCGAAGGCTTGTCAGGCAGCCTGCAGGCGCGCCGTGGCCGCCAACAGATCGGTCTGGGTGATCAGCCCGAGAATCCGCTTGTCGTCGTCGACGATGATGACCGCATGGCTGCGGCCGTCGGTGAGCACCGGCAGCAGACCCATGGCGGCAAAGCCTGCGGCGGCTGTTGCCGCGGGCGATATAACGGATCCGACCGTCCCAAAGGCCTGGGTGAGTTCGCGCAATCCCACGGTCCCTGCCAGCCTGGCTTCAGCATTGACGACCGGCAGGGTCCGGATGTTGTGGTCAAGCAGCAATTGGCGCGCCGCCTCGGTCGAGGTGTGAGCATCGACCGAGATGACATCGCGCGACATGATGTCCTCGCACAGAAGGGTCTTGTGCGCGCGCACCATCGCCTGCAATTCGACCTGCCGCAGCAGCCGGTCGAGATCGTTGCGATCGATATCGAACGTCTCGTCGAGTGCGCCAAGCGCGGCATCGATGTCTTCGGAGCGGAAGCCGACGCGCAGTTGCGCCGGCGGATCGCCGGTGCCGTGGCTGTTCGCCGGCGCTGCAACCGGCACATGCGGATAATTGCGCCGGGCCAGCCTGTGGAAGCCGTAGCCGAGCGCCACCAGCAGGATCGAGTTCAGCGCCACCGGCACGAATGGAAACAGGAAGCCGGCGCTGATGACGGCAGGCCCTCCCAGCACCGCGGTCAGCGCGGCCGCTCCGCCCGGCGGATGCAGGCAGCGCGTGAACGACATGGCGGCAATGGCCAGTGCCACCGCGATGCCGCTGGCAAGGGCGGTTTCGTGGATGAAATGCGCCACGATCACGCCGACCAGCGCCGATATCGTGTTGCCGCCGATGATCGACCATGGCTGTGCCAGCGGACTGGCGGGCACGGCGAACAGCAGCACCGCCGACGCCCCCATCGGCGCCACCAGCAGTGGCACATGCGGGCCGTTGCCGAGCACAAGGCTGGCGATCACGCCGGTGAGTGCAATGCCGATCGTCGCGCCGATACAGGCGACGAGACGCTCGCGCAGCGTCGCACCGGCAAGAATGGGAACAAAAAGGCGGAAAGCCATGGGGTCGAAAACTCTGCCGGTATTCCAGGGGAAGTCGAAAATGTGCTGATCGCACCGCAATGACGCGGCATCGTTGAATTTGAAAGCCAAACTGATCCGGTAAACCGCAATTTTAGGGAATAGAATTCCGCTACGCAGCCGCCGCGGCGGTCAGGCCGCGCGAGATGTCGGCCTTCAGGTCGTCGACGTCCTCGAGGCCGATCTGCAGGCGGATCAACGGACCCTCATAGGGCGCTTTTGGAACGACGCGGTCGCCGAGCCAGACCGGTACGGCAAGGCTCTCATAGCCGCCCCAGGAATAGCCGAGGCCGAAGATCCGCAGCGCGTCGAGAAAGGCGTGCTGCTGCTTCTGGCCGCCACCGGCAAGAACGATGGAAAAGATGCCGCTGGAGCCGGAGAAATCTCGCTTCCACAGAGCGTGGTCCGGATGGCTGGGCAGGGCCGGGTGGAGCACGCGCGCCACGCCCTTCTGGCCCTCGAGCCAGGAGGCGATGGCAAGCGTACTGCGCTGATGGTGTTCGAGGCGCACGCCCATGCTGCGCAGGCCACGCAGCACCTGGTAGACGTCGTCGGGTCCGGCGCAACAGCCAAGCGTGCAGAAGCTTTCGTAGAGGTGCGTCCAGCAGCTCTCATTGGCCGACACCGTGCCGAGCAGCACGTCGGAATGGCCGGCCGGGTATTTGGTCGCCGCATGGATCGAGATGTCGACACCGTGGTCGAGCGGACGGAAATAGAGTGGCGTCGCCCACGTATTGTCCATCATGACGATGGCTCCCGCGGCGTGTGCCGCCTTGGCGATGGCCGGGATGTCCTGCACCTCGAACGTGTTGGAGGCCGGCGATTCCGTGAACACCACCTTGGTGTTGGGCTTGATCAACGCCGCGATGCCGGCGCCGACATCGGGGGCGTAATACTCGACCTCGACGCCCAGCCGCTTCAGCATCGTGTCAGCGAAATTGCGGGTTGGATGATAGACGGTATCGACGATCAGCAGATGGTCGCCGGCCGAGACGAAGGCGAGCAGCGGCACCGTCACCGCCGCAAGGCCCGACGGCACCAGGATCGTGCCTGCCGAGCCTTCCAGCGCGTCTATGGCATGGGCAAGCGCATCGGTCGTCGGTGTGCCGCGCGTGCCGTAAGTGTATTTCTGGGTGCGCGCCGCCATCGAAGCCGCGTCG
>NZ_RZOL01000476.1:0-4366 GCF_004022985.1 Mesorhizobium sp. M7A.F.Ca.ET.027.02.1.1
CGACAATGCGCGCCGCGCCGGAGAAACCGGCGTCGGTGACCATATCGGCCGTGATGCCTGGACCGAAGGAGTGTTGGAGAAAGCCATTCTCGGCCTGCTGGCCGACGATGCCATGCGCGCCCGCCTCAAGGACAATGCAGCCCAAATGGCGCTGAAACCTGGAACGGATGTGGCCGCGCAAGCCATACTCTCTTTGATACGGACATGAACGAAATGCCTGACAACAACACGAATATCTCGCTCTCCGGCGGCAACGACGCCAAGGGCTGGCTGGCCCGGCACGGGATCAACGAAGTCGAGTGCCTGGTGCCCGACATGAACGGCGTCCTGCGCGGCAAGGCCTTGCCGACGGCCAAATTCCTCCAGGCGCTGGAAGATCGCGCGCTCTATCTGCCGAGCAGCGCTTTCCTGGTCAGCATCGACGGCCGCTACTCCGGCTCGATCGACGAGGGTTTTGCCTATTCGGACCCGGACATGCGCATGGTGCCCGACGTTTCGACGCTGTGCCTGGCACCCGGTGCCAGCCCCGGCAAGGTCTATGTCTTCGCCGATGCCTTCCATATGGACGACCGGCCCTGGATGGCCTCGCCGCGCCATGTGCTGCGCGCCGTGCTCGACCTCTACGCCAGGCGCGGCTGGCGGGCGGTGGTGGCGCCGGAGCTCGAATTCTATCTGACCGCGCCCAATCCCGATCCGGACCAGCCGCTGACCGCTCCGATCGGCGCCAATGGCCGTGCCGAGGGTGTGCAGCATCCCTATGACATGGCCGCGCTCGAGGAGTTCGAGCCGGTGATCCGGCGCGTCTATGACTATGCGGCGGCGGCCGGCCTGCCGCTCGACACGCTGATCCATGAATCGGGTACGGCGCAGCTTGAGATCAACTTCCTGCATGGCGATGCGCTGCCGCTGGCCGACAAGGTGCTGCTGTTCAAGCGGCTGACGCGCCAGGCCGCGCAGCAAAGCGGCATGCATGCGACCTTCATGGCCAAGCCGATCGCGGCGCAGGCGGGAAGCTCGATGCATCTGCACATGTCGGTCATCGACGAGGCTGGCAGGACGCTGTTTGCCGGCAGCGACGATGCCGACACCGCAATGTTCGGCCACTTCATCGGCGGCCTGCAGAAATATGTCCCGGAAATCATGCCGCTGTTTGCGCCCAATGTGAACTCGTTCCGCCGCATAAGGCCGAACCACAGCGCGCCGGCCAACATCGAATGGTCGCATGACAACCGTTCCTGCGGCCTGCGCGTGCCGGCCGGGGGCCGCGCGGCGCGGCGGGTGGAGAACCGGCTTCCGGGTGCGGATTCCAATCCTTACCTGGCGATCGCCGGCTCGCTGCTTGCCGGCTATCTTGGCGTCGAACAGAAACTGGCGCGCTCGGCCGAAGCGTCGGGCAATGCCTACAAGATCAAGAGCACGCTGCCGAAAACGATGGAGGAGGCGCTCGACCGTTTCGAGGCTTGCGGCCCGGTGCGAGAGTTGCTCGGCGAGGATTTCTTCCAGACCTATCTGCGCGTCAAGAGCGTCGAGCTCGACCTGTTCCAGGGCGTGGTGACGAGCTGGGAACGCGACCACCTTCTGCTGAAGGTGTGATCATGGGCTTCAATTCCGGCCTGGATATCGGCAAATCCTATTATGTCGCGACGGCTAATCCGTCGCCTAGCCATCCTGCCCTGCAGGGCGACGTCGACGCCGACCTCGTTGTCGTCGGCGGCGGCTGCACGGGGCTCTCCGCTGCCCTTCACGCCGCCGAGCGCGGCCTGAAGGTGGTGCTTCTCGAAGGCGGCAAGATCGGCTGGGGCGCTTCGGGGCGCAATGGCGGCCAGATGATCCCCGGCCTGCGCAAGGGCGCCAAGGGACTGGTCAAGCTCTACGGGCCTGAGCGGGCAAAGGCGCTGTTCGATCTTGCCTTCGAGGCACGCGGGCTGGTGCTCGATATCATCGAGCGGCATGCCATCGATTGCGATCTCAGGCTGACCGGCCATCTGGTCGGTGCGGTCAACGGCTCCGACCTCAAGGATCTGGAAGAAGAGGCCAAGTGCCTTGAAAGCGTGATGAAGTTTGGTGACGTCGAGATCCTGTCGGCGGCGGAAGCCCGTGCCAAGGTCGACACGCCCTATCATGGCGCGATGTACGAGCCGCTGGGCGGCCACCTGCATCCGCTGAACTACACGCTCGGCCTCGCCCGTGCCGCGATAGCGGCCGGCGTCATCATCCACGAGAATTCGGTGGCCTCGCGGCTGGAGCGCGAGCCTTCCATCCGGGTCTCGACATCAAAGGGATCGGTGCGGGCCAAGCATGTCGTGCTGGCCGGTGACGCTCTGCTCGATGGGCTGGAGCCGCGCGTCAACAGCCGCATCATGCCGGTCGGCAACTACATCGTCGCCACCGAGCCGCTGGAGGGCAAACGCAATGTCATCCCGGCCAATGTCGCTGTGTCCGACACCCGCTTCGTCGTCAACTATTACCGGATGTCGGCCGATGGACGCCTGCTGTTCGGCGGCGGCGAACGCTACACGCCGTCACCGCCGGCCGATATCGCCGGCTTCGTGCGGCCGCACATGGAAGCCACCTTTCCGCAGCTCAAGGACTGCCGCATCGATCACGCCTGGGGTGGGCTGGTGTCGGTGACGACATCACGGCTGCCGCACGTCGGGCACTATGGCGAGGTCTATTTCGCGCATGGCTATTCCGGCAAGGGCGTCATCCTGTCGACGCTGTCCGGCAAGCTGCTGGCCGAAGCGATCACTGGCGATGCCTCGCGGCTTGACTTGTTCTCGACGCTGACGCCGATGCCGTTCCCGGGCGGCACGGCGCTGCGCGGTCCGCTCTACGTGCTGGGCATGCTTTGGTACGCGATGAGGGATCGCATCAAGCATTGAGAGAATCGTCTTTGTCACCCATCGCTCAAGGAATGATGGACCTGATCTAGTAGACGCCAACTCCCGACGTTGGCGCTGCCCCTCACCTGCCTGCCGGCATCCTCTCCCCGTAAACGGGGCGAGGGACGCTGCCATCGCTGCTTTCGCCAATTGTCTGCGGTGCAGAAAAGATGCCAGCGTTGCGGCCAGCGTCTTTCGCCCCGTTTACGGGGAGAAATGCCCGGCAGGGCAATGAGGGGCGGCGCTGGCGGTTGAAGAGTTTTCGGGCGATTTGATTAGACGACGAAGAAATCCTCGATGCGCTGCTTTGCCTCCAGCAGCACCGGCAGGATTTCTCGCTCCATCTCCGCGACCGAAAATCGCGCCGACTGGGTCGAGACGTTGATGGCCGCGACGGTGCGCTCTGCCCGGTCGCGGATTGGCACGGCGATGGAGCGCAGGCCGAGCTCCAGCTCCTCATCGACGATAGCAAAGCCGTCGGCCTTCGCCTTGGCGATGGCGTTGGCTAACAAACGCCTGTCGGTGATCGTCTTCGGCGTCCGTCTCTCGATCGTCGCCTGACCGAGGAATGCGTCCAATTCCTGGGGCGCCAGGCCGGCAAGCAGGATGCGTCCCATCGAGGTGCAGTAGGCCGGCAGCCTGGTGCCGACGTCGAGCGACACGCTGAGGATGCGGCGGCCGGGAATGCGGGCGACATAGACGACATCCTCACCCGACAGGATGGCCGCCGAGCAGGCCTCGTTCAGTTGTGCTGCCACAGAGCGCATGATGGGCGCGGCGAAGGCCCATAGCGAGGCGCCGCCGAGCCAGGTGCGGGCAACCGTCAGCAGGCGCGGCGACAGCGAGAACACGCGGCCGGCCTGTGTTGCATAGCCGGTGGCGGTGAGTGTCAGCAGGAAGCGGCGGGCGCCGGCGCGGGTGAGGCCCGCTTCCTCCGCCATTTCTGTCAGCGTCATGCCCGAGGGATGGCGGGCCAGGATCTCCATGACGGCGAGGCCGCGCTCGAGCGAGCCGACATGATCACGGGAAACAGCCGCTTCGTCCATCTTGTCTCCGCGGAACGGCATCGGCGTCAGGATTGACTCCTCGCCCTCGCTCAGCGTAGAAAGTATCGCATACAAAACATATGTTCGCAATACGAACTTTCTGAAAACCCGGAGCCGATGCGATGGTCAAGTTCCTGCCGCTCAAACAGGCCGTGGCCGAGAATTTGAAAGATGGCGACTCCGTCGCCTTCGAAGGCTTCACCCATCTGATCCCGACGGCGGCGGCGCATGAGGCGATCCGCCAGGGTTTTCGCGACCTGACCCTGATCCGCATGACGCCGGACCTGATCTACGACCAGATGATCGGCATGGGCATGGCGAAGAAAATCGTCTTCTCCTATGTCGGCAATCCCGGCGTCGGCCTGCTGCGGCGCGCCCGCGATGCCATCGAGAACGGCTTTCCGCGCTCACTCGAAATCGAGGAGCACAGCCATGCCG
>NZ_RZOL01000477.1:0-4334 GCF_004022985.1 Mesorhizobium sp. M7A.F.Ca.ET.027.02.1.1
CCCTGTCACGTGCCTACCTCGGCAAGATGGAGAATGGTTCGCCGCTCGAAGGCGTGGCGCGGCTGTCGGCCTTGCGCCGGCATTGGCTGCTGCTGCGTCGCGCGAGCAAGGGCTGGCCTGCGCTTTGACGTAAACGTCAATCATGTTAAGACGTCCCGCGCCAAACTGTTGCCGCAGACAACAGGCCGGCCCAGAGGAGATGAATGAGCTTACCTATATTGGTGGCGATCGTTACCTTCGGCATCGCGCTGTCGGTTGCGGCGGTGCATTTCACCGGCGGCAGCAAGATAGCGACGCTCAGCAGTGCCAATCGCGCGGTGAGCCGATTCGCTGAGGATTTTCCCGACGAGATCGCGACGGTAGTCCGCCTGACAGCGGATGCCAGGACTGCGTTTCTGGATATCGGGCGAGGGCGCATCGGCATCGTTCGCGGCATCGGCGACTGCTTTTTGACCCGCATCGTCACGCCTCAAGATGTCGCGGTTTTGAACGCCGAAGATGCGAACACGGTCTCGTTCCGGCTCGCCGATTTCACCTGGAAGGGCGGCCGCTTCCGCTTTGCCAGCGCAGTGGATGCGCAAGGCGTGCTGAAAGCACTTGAGCCGCAACATTCAAATTCCACCAGGCAGGCCGCATGATGGACAGCTACAATTTCCCGCAAGTCACCCAACTGGCCATCCCGTTCTTCGTGGTCGCGATCCTGATCGAGCTTTGGTTGGTGCGCACCGGCCGTGCCAAGGGTTCGTTCGAGACGCGCGACACCTTGACCAGCCTGATGATGGGCACCGGCAATGTCGTTGCCGGGCTGCTGCTTGGCGTCGTGTCCTACTGGGCGCTGCTGTGGCTGTGGCAATTCCGCGTCTTCAATCTCGGCCTGTCGGTCTGGGTTTTTCTGGTGGCCTTCCTGCTCGATGATTTGCGCTACTATGCCTATCATCGCATCGCGCACCGGGTGCGCTGGGTGTGGGCCGAACACGTCAATCATCATTCCAGCCAGCACTACAATCTGTCGACGGCGCTGCGGCAGAGCTGGACGGGCCTGTTCACCTTCATGTTCGTGCTGCAGGCGCCGCTGGTGCTGCTCGGCTTCCACCCGGCGGTGATTGCCTTCACCTTCGGCTTCAATCTGGTCTGGCAGTTCTGGATCCACACCGAGACCATCGGCAAGATGTGGGGCTGGTTCGAATTCGTCTTCAACACGCCGTCACACCACCGCGTCCACCACGCCACCAATCCGCGCTATCTCGACGCCAATTATGCCGGCACGCTGATCATCTGGGATCGCATGTTCGGTACCTTCGTCGGGGAACTGGAAGAAGACCGGCCGCGCTACGGCATCGTCAGGAACCTCGGCACCTTCAATCCGCTGAAAGTGGCGTTCCATGAATGGATCGGCATGTTCAGGGATGCGTTTGCGCCAAGGCTGACGGTGCGCGACCGCATCAACTACTTGATCAAGCCGCCGGGGTGGAGCCATGACGGCTTGCGCGAGACTTCGGAGAGTTTGAAGGCTGCCTATGTCAGGCGAAATCCTGCTGAGGCGGGGAAGCCGGGATTGCCAAGCGTGGGTGTCGAGCCCGCCGAGTAGAACTTCTTATGTCAGGAGGGTCCGTCGTCATCGCTGTCGTACGCCAATTGCGCGATTCGTTCCCTCACTTGCGCGATGGCGTGATCCAGCGGAACAGCGGGACGGGTATCTTCGATCGAAGCCTTTATCTTGGCCCGGATCGCGGCTAGGCGCTCGGCATGCTCCTCTTCCTCGCGCTGGAAGGCCCGGAGCGCCGCGCGGATGACTTCGCTCGCCGAGCCGAAAGAGCCGTCTTCGACTTTTTGGCGGATAAGGCGGGCCATTGCTGGCGTGACTGTGACAGAAAGTTTCTCGGCGAATTCCATGGAACGGCTCCCATTGGACAGCAAGTAGGATTGTATCCTACTTCATCCGTGCGGCCAACGATGAGGTCCTAGCGCCTGGGTTTCGCCCGGCCGGCTTCCGAACCATCCGGCATGGTGGCGCTAATGCGCCGAGTTGTGCCGAAATGCCGGCCGAATTCATGGCCCCCCAAATCTGTAAAATTGGCTTCGAACTCAACCAGCGCGTCGACGATAGCCGGCGCCTCCGAGCTGGGAGCCTCCTGCGTGAATCGTGCACTGAGGTAGACGCCATGAGGATGTGAGGGATCCAGACGGGCTTGGATCGCCCAGAAGGATGACAGCGAATAGAGCGCTTTCATGAGATCCAGAAGGAGCCGGTCATTGTAGGGACCTTCGACAGGCTGAACGGCAATGATTCTCTTTAAGCTTCGATCGCGGTTCTCATTGTAATTTTCATTTTCGTACAGCCAACCTTGGCCTCCGTGAGGCTCACCTATTAGCGCCTCGATAGCGGGTATATGAACTTCGCGCAGCTTCCGCAGGTTGGTGCATCTGACATAGATGCTCCAGCAAATTTCGTAGTCGCCGGCGAAAGGTTCGCCACTCGGCGGCAGGTCCGACGGCAGAAGCTGGTGCAGCTCGGAGCGCTTGGCCATGGACTACTCGGCGGCTTGCGCTTGCACCGGCAGTCCCAGCCACTCCCTGCAATCGGCGCGTGCGCGCGATGTGATGGCGTGCCGCTTGGCAACGGTCTTGTCCTTGCCGCGCAGGCGCTTGCCTTCGATCTTGACCGCTTCGACAGGCGGGAACAGGCCGAAATTGACGTTCATCGGCTGGAAGGAACGCTTTCCCGGCTCGTCGTCCGAAACAATGTGGCCGCCGGTGATGTGGTTGAGCAGCGCGCCGAAGGCCGTGGTCAGCGGCGGCAGCGACGGTGAGTGGCCGAGCCGCTCGGCGGCGGCGAAGCGGCCGGCAAGCAGGCCGATCGCGGCACTTTCGACATAGCCTTCGCAGCCGGTGATCTGGCCGGCGAAACGCAGGCCGGGCCGCGACTTCAGTTGCAGCGAGGCGTCCAGCAAGGTCGGCGAGTTGATGTAGGTGTTGCGGTGCAGGCCGCCGAGGCGGGCGAAATCGGCGTTTTCGAGACCCGGTATGGTGCGGAACACGCGCACCTGCTCGGCATGTTTCAGCTTGGTCTGGAAACCGACCATGTTGTAGAGCGTGCCCAGCGCATTGTCCTGCCGCAGCTGGACGACGGCATAGGCTTTTACCGTCGGATTGTGCGCATTGGTCAGTCCCATCGGCTTCATCGGTCCATAGCGCAGCGTCTCGACGCCGCGCTCGGCCATGATCTCGATCGGCAGGCAGCCGTCGAAATAGGGCGTGCCTTCCCATTGCTTGAATTCGGTTTTTTGGCCCTCCACAAGCGCCGCCACGAAGGCGAGATATTGCTCCTTGTCCATGGGGCAGTTGATGTAGTCCTTGCCGGTGCCGCCAGGTCCGACCTTGTCGTAGCGCGACTGGAACCAGCAGGTATCCATGTCGATCGTGTCGAAATGGACGATCGGCGCGATGGCGTCGAAGAAGGCGAGCGCATCGGCGCCGGTCGCTTCCGCGATCGACTGGGCAAGCCCGGGGGCGGTCAATGGGCCCGTGGCGACGATCGACTGGTCCCAATCCGCCGGCGGCAGACCAGGCACTTCCTCGCGCTGGATGGTGATCAGCGGGTGTGCTTCGAGCTTTTTCGTCACTGCGTCGGCGAACCCGTCGCGATCGACGGCCAGCGCGCCGCCGGCCGGAACCTGGTTGGCGTCGCCGGCGCTCATGATCAACGAGCCGGCCAGCCGCATTTCGGCATGCAACAGGCCGACTGCGTTGTTGTCGGCATCGTCGGAGCGGAAGGAATTGGAACAGACGAGCTCGGCCAGGCTGTCGGTCTTGTGTGCATCGGTGCCGCGAACGGGCCGCATTTCATGCAGGATGACCGGAACGCCGGCCTGCGCTGCCTGCCAGGCGGCTTCGGAACCGGCGAGGCCGCCGCCGATGATATGGATGGGGTTTTTGCTCATGAGCGCCGGAATAATCGCTTGGTGCGGCGATTGCAATTGCCGTGCGCGGTGCGGGGCAAACAGCTGCTGATGGGAGCGCCTCCTGAAAACGACAACACCCGCCGGGGGAGGAGGTCCGGCGGGTGTCGTTTTTGGGGTCGACCCTCGGGAGGAGGTGAAGGCCGACCATATTCGTCATCGCCGGGGAGGAGGTCGGCTTTGACGAAATTCCTTTCGCCATTTTTTAGAAGGGGCGAAACCTCTGGAGCAAAATTCGTTTTACTCCGGGGAAACAGCGCCCGCCGCGGGAGGAGGTGCAGCGGGCGCCGTTTTTGTGGCCAACCCTCGGGAGGAGGTGAAGGTTGGGCCTATTCGTCATCGCCGGGGAGGAGGTCGGCTTTGACGAAAACTCTT
>NZ_RZOL01000478.1:0-4331 GCF_004022985.1 Mesorhizobium sp. M7A.F.Ca.ET.027.02.1.1
GTCCGAGATACTGGGACTGCACTTCCAGGCACCGCCTGTAGTCCATCTCGTCGGCTTCGACGATGCCGGCCTCGGGGTTTTCCAGCGCCCAGACCATGCCCGAGAGCACCGCCGAGGTGACCTGCATGCCGGTGGCGTTCTGGTAGGGCGCCAGCTTGCGCGCCTCGGCGAGCGACAGTTGCGAGCCGTACCAGTAGGCATTCTTGTCGTGGCCGTAGAGCAGCACGCCGAGTTCGTCGACGCCGTCGATCAACTCGTTCTCGTCGAGCACATGATGCACCGGCTGAGGCTTGCCGGCGGCGCCGAACATCTCGTCGAGCGACAGCATCGCGTCGTTGCAGGGATGATAGGCATAGTGGCAGGTCGGGCGGTACTGGACCTTGCCCTTCTTCGAACGCACGGTGAAGAAATCGGCGATCGAGATCGCCTCATTATGCGTCACCAGCAGGCCGTATTGCGCGCCGGGAGTCGGACACCACGAGCGCACGCGCGTGTTGGCGCCCGGCTGCTCCAGATAGATGGCTGCCTTCGAGCCGTGCTTGTGCTTCTTGGCGTTCTTCGGCATCCATGTCTCGTGTGTGCCCCAGCCAAGTTCCGCGGGCTGCAGGCCCTCGGAGATGAAGCCTTCGACCGACCAGGTGTTCCAGAACACATCCATCGGTTTCGGCTTCTTGGCGCGCTGGGTGTCGCGTTCGGCGATGTGGATGCCCTTGACGCCGGCCTTCTTCATCAGCTTGGCCCAGCCCTCGCGGTCGTCCTGCGCGGGCTCCGAGAACTCCAGGCCAAGATCGGTGGCGAGATTGACCAACGCCTGCTTGACGAACCACGAGACCATGCCTGGATTGGCGCCGCAGGTGGAGACCGCCGTGGCGCCGCCGGGCTTGTCGTGCTTTTCCTTGAGCAGCGACTCGCGCAACGCGTAATTGGTGCGGCTGGCGTTGTCCGCCTTGGCGTCGAAATAGAAGCCGAGCCACGGCTCGACGACGGTGTCGATGTAGAGAACACCGAGCTTGCGGCAGAGCCGCATCAGATCCACCGAGCCGGTATCGACCGACAGGTTGATGCAAAAGCCCTGGCCGCCGCCATTGGTCAGAAGCGGGGTCAAGAGCTTCTTGTAGTTCTTCTCGGTCACCGCTTCCTGGACGAAGGCGATGCCGCGCTCGTCGAGCAGCTTGCGGTCGGTGTCGCGCGGGTCGATGACCGTCATGCGCGACTTGTCGAACTGGAAATGGCGTTCGATCAGTGGCAGCGTTCCCCGGCCGATCGAGCCGAAGCCGATCATCACGACAGGGCCGCTGATCTCACCGTAAACGGGCCAGTTTTCATTCGCCATTTTATCGAGCACTCCTTCAAAACCCAGGAAACTGGGAAAACATGCGCAAGCCGGGGATTTTTTGCCCGGCGGCCATGCGCTACATCACAGATCATTGTCACAAACCAGCGAAAAGCGCCAACCAGCGGCTACGCTGCGTTGGCTACGTGGTTAAGGCCAAAACCGTGGATGAGTGGCTCTATCCGAACCGAAGTTAGCTCATTCGCCAAGCGCAAGCGACGTGCCCCGTCCGTTCAACGGATTTTTGCCCTCGGCGCAGCTGTGGACGCCCGAACGACTAACTCCACGGGCAGAACGACTTGGCGGGGCGGTTGGTTGTCAAGAACCATGCGGGCGGCGAGCCTGCCTTTTCCGATCACGTCTTGCGCGACAGTCGTCAGCGGAGGTGTGGTGCGCGCGGATTCAGCAGTGCCATCGAAGCCAATGACCGACACGTGGCCCGGCACCTCTATGCCGCGACAAACCGCCTCGTCGAGTATTGTGATCGCCTGCCAATCCGACATGGTCAGGATCGCGGTTGCTTCAGGCACATTGTCGAACACCACCGCTCCAGCAGATGGATCGCCGGGCGTCGTCTCGATGATCGGGACATCGTCGATCGACAGGTTCGCCTCCGCCAAGCCCTGTTTGAAACCGTCAAGCCTTTCGTCATCGAGTGAGAAGCCGGCAAGAAGCGGGCGCTTTGCCTGTCCGGGCATGTGCACGATCGGAGGGCCTGGAGTTCTCCGTATAGACAGGATGGCAAAATGTCGGTGTCCCAGCCCAGTCAGATGCCGGACGGCAGCGACCGCGCCCCTCCTGCCGTCGATCTTTATCGAATTGATGTCGGGACCTGCGTCGCTTTCGAGAATGACGAAGGGCAGGCGCCGCCGTTGTGCCGATGTTATGAGACCGATGTCCCCGCTGTGACCAAGGATGAAGCCGTCAACGAGGGCCTCGCGGATGCTGGCGAAGCGGGTATTATCGGTGCCGTTTACAAGGCTGAGCGTCGTTCCGGCCTCGTCGCAGGCGAGCGAAACGCCCAGCACCAGCTCGCGGCCATAGGGACTTCTCATCACCTCGGCGATGGCGTAGGCGCCAGGTGGCATGAACCCGATGGCATTGAACTTGCCATCCCGCAGCAATCGACCCTTTGGATCGGGGCCGCCAAATCCAAGCGCTCGCGCAGCCGCTTCGACACGTTGGCGCAACTCAGGCCTAACCAGTTCCGGCCGGTTGAAGACGTTGGAAACAGTGCCCCGGGAGACACCGGCAGCCTTGCCCACGTCGGCTAGCGTTGGCATTGCGATTCACCCATTTCCCTTCAGTTAGACCATTTTTTGGAGCGCTCCAAGAATTTTGTTGACTCGAAAGTGGAAAGGGCGGATCGTATCACTTGGAGCGCTCCAAGTAAGCGTATCTGGCATTTTCGCGACTGAAACATCGAAGATCGTCAAATGGCTTGGTCCCAACGGCCACGCCCAGGGAGGGTGTTATGGCAGAAACCAATGTTTTTCCCGCCTCGCTTGTCGGTAAGACTTTCGACTGCGTTTTCGGCCCGTTCGTACCCCGGCTGACGTTTTTCTCGCCGGACGAACTACATGTGCAGGCGTCGATCGGAGCCACCAAAATTGACGAGGTGGTCAAGATCGACATGACCAGCGTACGCCCGAACCTCGTGCTCATGAGCTGGACGGAGCAGAGCGGCAACTTCATCGTGCAGTTGCAGGATCATGAGAAAGGGATCGTCCACAACTATGCGCGGCTGGCCGACGGGCAGCTCTTCTGTGCCCAAGGCGCCATTCAAGCCGTTTCGCCTGCGTGACGCTCCCGCGTCGGGGCCGGCAAAGTGCGGCATCGACCGGCATACTGCTGTTTCCTAGGTGAAGTACTTCGGATTACGATCTGCTGAATTGCCGTCATCGATTTCCCTAGTGAAGGAGGAAAGTGCGATGGAACTCGCTTACGACAGTCATCTGCTTGCCCGAATTCTGCTGAGCGTCGCGACCGTGGGTTACGGTGTGGTGACGATCAAAGCCGACCTCAACGCCACCCACGCCACCAATCCGCTGTGGACTCCGCACGCCCGGTTTCACGTCGTTTGGCAGGTGCTGAGCTACACCGGAGTCGCGCTGATTGCGCTGGGGCTTATCTGGATTGGAGGCCCACTCCAAGCCGAGCGGCTCTATCTCGCCGGGGGATTGGGCGTGGCCATGTATGGAGCGTTCTTCGTGGCCATGCTCTCACGACCGATCTATGGCGGCGTGCTCTACGACGAGAACGGCTACCTGCCATTCCGACCGCCGTTCGGACCGGCGGGTTGGCGGTGGGATGTCAACGTCACCGTCTTTACCGCGATGTCCGCGATCCTGCTGCTGGGCTTGGCCGCGATTTAGGACAGCGCCAGCCCCCCGAGCCGGTCGACCAGCCGATCGCGGTCTGCGGTCAGGCCCTTGTAATCGAGCTGGGCGAGATCGAGCGCTTCGAGCTGGGCGGCGAAAGACGCCGCGAGCTTCGCCCGATCAGGGTGCCTGGCCAGCACGGCGAGCGGGTCGAGATGGATGCGGATGGTGAACAGGATATCGCGTGAAACAGGCAGTTTGCGCAGGGTCTGCCGCTCGACGCGGATGAAGGCATGGGCGTCGATGTCGCCATCGGGAAAGCGCGACGGCCGGTTGGTGGCGCGGTCGATGCGCTGCAGGTCGGAAAGCGGATGGTAGAGCGCGTTGTCGGACTGGATCGACCAGTTGTAGCGCTCGACCGCCTGCCCCTGGAGGCCATCGAACATCCGGTTGATGAGTTCCGCCGGACGCGTGCCCGGGCCGAAACCCGGCACCGGCGCGTGGATGTCCTGCAGCGGCTTGCCGAATTTTTCCAAGAGCGACCAGGACGAGGGAAAGCAGAGCGAGCCGGCAACCAGCCGCCAGCCGCTGTCGCCACGGCGCATCAGGATGAGGTCTTCCTGGACGAGCAGTGAGGCCCTGGCCAGCGGCGCCTCGGCGAGGGACGCAGGCAGACG
>NZ_RZOL01000479.1:0-4323 GCF_004022985.1 Mesorhizobium sp. M7A.F.Ca.ET.027.02.1.1
TCACACCGAGACGCACGCCGCCTACATCAGACTTGTGGCTGACCGCCGCCGAATCGACCTTCACCGCGCAAGAAGTTGCAAACCCGGAAACGGCTGCCTCGACGGATTCCGCATCGACAGCAGCCAACCATTGACCAGTGTCCACGCCCAATTTCTGCAGTATTTCGCGAGCCGTCGTCTCTGCCGACAAGCCGTTGGGCACGACCACGCGCGGCCCCCCAGTTGCCAACGTTGCGTTGTGACTGCCGTTCTTTGAAAGCCAGGTTGCCCTCTCGAAGAGCGCTCTCGCGCCTGCAACAGCCCAATCCAACGAGGCAAAGACTTGCATGCCGCCATTTCGCAAGATCTGGTGGTTCTCAGGCATTCGGCTGGCGTAGCAACTATGGAAAACTAGAGGAAGGCCAGAGGTCTTTTGCAATGCAACGATACGCTCGGCGGCCGAATTCTCAGCTGTCACGAGAGAAGCTTCGAACCTTAAGTGGTACGCTCCAAACATCCCGGATGTCAGAATGAGCCCTACCTCTGGATCTGACGCCAAGATCTCAATGCATTCCGGAAAGACATCCGGATGGGCATCTATGGCGCTGTAAACGTCGATCGGATTTTCGACACTGGCTTCCTCCCCGAGCACCTTTCTCAACTTAGCTTTGGTTTCCCCAGAAAGAGATGCAAAGGGTACCCCCGCGCGAGATAGAGCATCAACCGCCAGCGTGGCATGTCCACCACCGTCAGCCAGAACCACAATCCCAGCCTCTGGTCTGGGAAGAGGAGTGGTTGCCAGAAGCGCAGCTATCGGAAGCAATTCGTCCGAGCGATCCACCAGCGTAACGCCCATCTGCGGCAGCACTCTCAAAGCGATATCGTCAGCGCCAGCAATCGAACCCGTATGAGAAAGCGCCGCCTTTCCACCTTCGTGGGATCGCACTCCTCGGAGCATTACAATCGGACAGCTCTCCGCTACTCGTGCGGCCGAATTCAAAAAACGCCGCCCATCAATGAAACCTTCATTGTAGATCGCAATTGAACGAGTGCTCTTGCGCAGGCAAAGCTCTTCGATCAGTTCGTCATATCCAACATCAGCCTGGTTCCCTAAACCAGCAATGACATCGAAGCCGGGACCGTTGATCGCGCGGCTGTCTTCGAGCACCGTCAAAATCATGTTACCGCTTTGCGTTAAGACGCTGACGGGTCCCTTTGGGGGCAGTTCCGGCAGGCCGATTAGGTCCGCCTGTACGGTACAGTTTACCATGCCTGACGTGTTGGGCCCAATAATGCGGACCCCGCTTTCTGCTAAGGCGTCACGCAATCTCTTTTCCGTGCTTGCTGCTTGGTCTCCCCGCTCGCCAAACCCATGTGCGACAATAATGGCACCCGCGATGCCCTTTTTGCCGCACTGGAGAAGAATATCTGGCACCTCCTCAGCCGGCCGAACTATCACCGCAATATCAACGCCCTCCGGAAGGGCATCAATTTCGGTGACTACGGGCAAACCCAGGATCGCCCCTCCCTTTGGGTTGACCGGCAGGATCGGATAGCTGTAGCCGGCCTTTTGCAACGCGTTGATGATCTGATATCCGCGCTTGGAGGGACTTGCAGATGCGCCAATGACCGCGACGGAATGCGGCTCAAGTATGCGGCTCACCGCTGTTGCCTTATTGAGGGCGTCCATTCCTATTTTCCTTCAAACGTGGGGGAGCGGCGTTCGGCAAAAGCTGCTACTCCCTCAGCCCAATCCTTCGTTTCCATGATCGCCAGCACGTCTTCGGCCTCGGCACGGAATAGGCTTTCGGGGCTTTTCGGGAAATTGATCGCCGCCTTAAGGCGGGCCATCGGCAACGGCGCGTTCTTTACGAGTCGATCCACCAGCGCGGTGGTACGCTCCACCAACTGATCCGCTGGCGGAGCCTCGGTTGCCAGGCCAATCTCCAGGCATTTCGCACCGGTTATCTTGTCGCCCAGCAGCAAAAGACTTGCCGCATTTCTTAACCCAATAAGGCTAGGGAGTCGGACCGTTACGCCTCCCCCCACATAAGTGCCAATGGCGACTTCCGGAAACCCGAGCTGGGCATCCTCGGATATGATCAGAAAATCAGCAGAGGTCGCGATTTCCGCTCCGCCCCCGACGGCATAACCATGCACTTGGGCGATAACGGGCGTTTTCATCGTCTGAATCTGTTCGCAAACGCGCTGCCCAAGCGTGATATAGGCCTCGCGCTCACCGCGCGTCCGCTCGCCCGATTTGTGGGCCTTTAGATCGGCACCCGCACAGAATGCCCGACCGTTTCCGGAAAGGATCACACAGCGTATATTTGGGTCTTTATCCGCATACTGCAGGGCGTCCAACGTTTGTTGATAAAGGACTTCGTTGACGGCATTCAGCCGCTCTGGGCGGTTGAAGATAATGTGAAACGCTTGATTTTCTTGCTTCGTAACAACTTCGTTCATGGATATTCTCTTTGCGGCTGATCCCTCCAGTGTCGCCAAAAAATATTGCGCGTCTAACATTTTTTGGACATAGATTGATCGTGCGAGCGCAATAATCGGTAGGCACTCCGGACATTCGTTGCTGGCGCGGATCGCGGGGGGCAAGGCGCACTGCTGGTTTGCATAACCGTCGTGCCCAGCTTTGAATCGATGGTCGACGGCAGGTCGCGCGCAAAATCCGGACCGTGACGCCGACAAAAACAATATCGAAATGTCGGTCACGAGCTTGGCGATCGGCGGTCAAGCAGTTGGGGTTCTCATCCTTCCATGAACGAACATCCGGCGATGTAAACGCCTTCGTGCACTAGCCGATGAGTGATGTTCAAAGATTGGGCCGCGGCCCTGTGTCGCCTCGCCCCACAATCGCAACCAACACGCAAATACCTGACCAGCCAGGTTTATTAGTGTCCTTTTGCGATCAATCTATACCCAAATAATGTTGGACGCAGTGCTGTAGTACGCGCCAATGATTCCGATCGTGAGAACGAACCTCACCTGCGGATCGGACGCGATAATGCATTTGGGAAAGATTAGAGAATAAGGAGACTGTATGAGTCGCTCTCATCAGGGGACGCCAAATTCGATTTTCCGCTTCGATCTCGATGGTGCTGCTGCGATGCCCTTTGAGATCGGACATGTGGAATCGACATACGTGACAATGCGTGACGGCGTGAAACTCGCCTTGGATGTCTCCCGCCCTTTGGACAAGTATCCCAGCACTAGTCTTGATACTATTCTTATCATGACCCGCTACTGGCGCGGGATCAAAGGCCGACCGTCCAACCACCTAGCCGACCAATTTGTGCCGCACGGTTATGCCGTTGTTGTTGGAGATGTTCGCGGACCCGGAGCTTCTTTCGGAGTGTGGCCTTATCATCGCGCGCGCGATGAGACATTGGATTTCAGCGAAGTGCTCGACTGGATCGTCGCGCAGCCTTGGTCTACGGGTCGCGTCGTGGGCTACGGCTTTTCTTACACCGCCATTACTGCCGACTGGATGGCGGAACGAAACCATGTTGCGCTCAAGGGCATCATTCCACGCTTTCCAGACTACGATCCTTATGAAGATGACTACTTTCCTGGAGGAGTGCCGAATGCCTTCATAGGGCAGACGTGGGGCAACCGGGTCAAAGATCTCGACCGCAATCTGTTGACGCTCGCGGACGGCGAGAAATCGCCGGGCGTGCGTCCAGTCGGCTCTAGCGGCGAGCCGGAGCTTGACGCGGCTCTGCGCGATCACGAGCGGGTTCCGTCTGTCTGGGAGGGATTTCAACGGGTGGCGTTCAAGGACGATCGTCCCCCGTCCTGGGGCGGGGCCTCCATGCTTGACTGGAGTATTCAGGAAGTAGCGGACACACTGGATAGCTCAGCGACCCCAACCCAGACCTGGGCGGGCTGGTTCGATGCCGGCACCGCGCAAGGGGCCATTCGTCGTTTCCTGCGACAGTCATATCCGATGAACGTGATCATAGGTCCGTGGAACCATGGCGGCGACATTCCTTACGATCCCCTCCTCGACCCCGATAAGACGAGTCCTCCCACGACATCAACGCAGCTGGCAAACGACATCCGCTTCGCGGACGCGTGCTTTAGCGGTCAGGCCGCTCACGAGCAGGGAAAAGTTCTCCATTACTACACCCTTGGGGAAGGCGTTTGGAAATCGACGCGCTCATGGCCTCCCCGCGCCATCCGCCGTCGGTGGCACATGGCAAATAACTTTGGCCTAAGCGCCTCGCCTGGCGAGATGGGTCTCGACACGCTCCAGGTCGACCCTGCCTTGGCAGATGTCAGATCGAATCGGTGGGCCACTAATAACGACGCGGGCAAGGTGGATTATGG
>NZ_RZOL01000047.1:0-24874 GCF_004022985.1 Mesorhizobium sp. M7A.F.Ca.ET.027.02.1.1
GCCGTGGCTCGGCCGTGCCGAAGTCCGGCGGCCGGCGAAAGAAGGGTCCTGAGCCCGAAGGCGGCATGGAACCGCAGCCATCGAGCTGAGCTTGACCACTGATTTCATCGAACGCCGCGGCTTGCTCCGCGGCGTTTTTTGTTTTTGGCGTTGGGGAGGAGTTGTCCGCGACCTCGCATCTGCGACGGTGACGATTGGCGAAAGCCAAGGTGATAGCTAATCTCCCCGCAAGGGGGAGATTGGCAACGTCGCCGCTGGCGTGCCCTCGAAGGCAACAAAAAGGCCCGCGAACCCTGCGGTTCGCAGACCTTCTCTTCTTCAGATGTCTTGTCGCTCAGCTCTTCAGCTTGGCATTGCACAGGCTGTAATAACCGCCGCCCTTCTGGATCCAGCGAAGGCCGTTCAACGTGCCCGCGTCCTTGTTGCCATGGTAGCCCTGCAGACAGGTCTTCATGCGCGCCTTCGCGGGCTTTTCGGTCTTGAACTCGGCGGCCAGCGTGGTCGGGAATGTCACGCCCGCGGGCGCTACAGTGGGGGCGACCGCCGCGCTGGTTTCCTTTTTCGTCTGCGGCTCGGTTTTGACCGTATCCTCGCTGACACTGTCCGCTGCTGATGTCGCGCACTTCTCCTTGCGAAAAGCCGTCCAGTCCATGCCGTTCAGAGTGCCGCCTTCCTTGGCTGTTCGATAGGTCTCGCCGCATTCCTTCATCGTCAGTGCGCTTGCGGGGGCGACGCTCCAAGCGACAAATGCGGTCGCAGCCAATACCGCCAATCTCAAACCGTGCATAAGACCCTCCTGGTTGATAATAAGTTTGACGTCTTTTTGTATATGGTTTGTTCTTGATATGTTCAACCAGAATCTTTACGGGCTACCGATGAGCTTGGCGGTGGGCAGTGTAGGCGAATTGATGATGCCGACAGCCCGGCGACATGCAGATGCGAGCAAGGCAGTGTGCGTCTTCGCGCAACAAAAAAGGCCCGCGCATCTTGCGATGCGCGGGCCTTTGTTTGGAGACTATGGCTAAGCGATCAGCCCTTCAGCTTGGCATTGCACAGGCTGTAGAAGCCGCCGCCCTTCTGGATCCACTTCAGGCCGCCGAGCGCGTTGGCGTCCTTGAGGACATAGTACTGGTCGAGGCAGGTGTGCATGCGGCCCTTTCCGGGGGTCTCGCTGGCATATTTCGCCGAGATCGCGGACGGGAACTTGACGCCCTTGGGCGCAGCCGTCGTCGGCTTCGCCGGCTCCTTGGTGTAGCTGGCCTCGTCGGCGGCCGGCACCGTGTCGTCATCCGATGCGCCGGCGCCGCATTCGGACTTGCGGAAGTCGTTCCACTTCATGCCGTTCAGCGTGCCGGCAGCCTTCGCCGCCTGGTATTTGGTGCTGCATTCCTTCGCCGTCAGGCCCTTGGCCGTGCTGTCGTCCGCAGCGGCGGCAGCCTTGGCCGCCTTGGCCGGCTTCGTCTCGGCAGCCTTCTTGGTATCGGCCGGCTTGGCGTCGGTCGTCGCGGCGGCGTCGGTGCCGCACTGAGCCTTGCGGAACTGGTTCCAGGTCGCGCCGGCGAGTGTCCCCGCATCCTTGGCGGCGTTGTATTTCGTGCTGCACTCGGCCATCGTCAGTGCGTTGGCTGGCGCGGCCAGGAACAAGGTCGCGACGGCGAGGCCGGTCAAAGTGGCAAGTCGGTGGATGAGCATAGCGTTTCTCCGTTGCAGCAGCCCATGATACGTCCCTGCAGATCAATATCGCTCAACGGGCGGTTGCGCCAGATGCTAAGTGGCGTATATATCGCCGAAAACCGGTTTCTCCCGATAAGGTGATGAAATCGTTGTCCGTTGTCTGGTTCAGAGCAAGATTTTCCTCGTGCATCCGCGCTGAAAGGCTCGCATGACTTGTATATTGCAACATGGCAGTCTGGGCATGTCAGGTTGCGGCCACATGTGTGCAGTGCACAACAATGGTTTTCTAAGGATTGGTAACGTACAATCACACAATGTGATCATAGCGCCCTGGCCAATTGTGGCATGACGTGCCGGGGAAGAAACGTCGAGGAAGCTGACTAGCATGGCAGGGAATTATTTCGGCACGGACGGCATTCGCGGACGCGCCAACAAGTTTCCGATGACGGCTGAAATCGCTATGCGGGTCGGCATGGCCGCCGGCCTTTCCTTCCAGCGCGGCAGCCATCGACATCGTGTCGTGCTCGGCAAGGACACCAGGCTTTCCGGCTATATGATCGAGAATGCCATGGTCGCCGGTCTTTGTGCCGCCGGCATGGACGTGTTCCTGCTCGGCCCGATCCCGACGCCGGCTGTCGCCATGCTGGTGCGTTCGCTGCGCGCCGATATCGGCGTCATGATCTCGGCCTCGCACAATCCCTATTACGACAACGGCATCAAGCTGTTCGGACCTGACGGCTACAAGCTCTCCGACGAAATCGAGGAGCGCATCGAAAGCATGCTCGACAAGGATATCGAACTGGCGCTCGCCGATTCCGACGGGCTTGGCCGCGCCAAGCGTGTCGACGGCGTGCATGATCGCTACATCGAATTCGCCAAGCGCACCTTGCCGCGCTCGATGTCGCTCGCGGGCTTGAGGATCGTCGTCGATTGCGCCAATGGCGCGGCCTACAAGGTGGCGCCCGAGGCGCTGTGGGAACTGGGCGCCGAAGTCGTCGCCATCAATGTCGAGCCCAACGGCTTCAACATCAACAAGGAATGCGGCTCGACCCATCCGGCCGGCCTGCAAAAGAAGGTGCACGAAGTGCGCGCCGACATCGGCATCGCGCTCGACGGCGACGCCGATCGTGTCGTTATCGTCGATGAAAACGGCGCGATCGTCGATGGCGACCAGATCATGGCGCTGATCGCCGAATCCTGGCACCAGAGCGGGCGGCTTGCCGGCGGTGGTGTCGTCTCAACCGTGATGTCCAATCTGGGCCTCGAACGCTTCCTCGGCGACATGAAGCTGCAATTGCACCGCACCAAGGTCGGCGACCGTTATGTCGTCGAGCATATGCGTGCGCATGGCTTGAATGTCGGCGGCGAACAGTCGGGTCATATCGTGCTGTCCGACTTTTCGACGACCGGCGACGGCCTGGTCTCGGCGCTGCAGGTGCTCGCCTGCATTAAGCGGCAGGGGCGGCCGGTCAGCGAACTTTCGAAGAAATTCGAACCCGTGCCGCAACTCCTGAAGAACGTCCACATTTCCGGCGGCAAGCCGCTTGAGGAGGCGCCGGTCAAGGCCGCCATCGAAGACGCCCGCAACCGCCTCGGCAAGACCGGACGGCTGGTTATCCGGCCATCAGGGACAGAGCCGCTGATCCGCGTGATGGCCGAAGGCGACGACCCGCAACTGGTCGAGTCCGTGGTCAATGGCATCGTGGACATCATCTCGGAAACGCGCAGCGCCGCTTGATCCCAGCGCGTCCAGCAGGACGTGGATCTGACAACCAGGCGCGCCGCGCTCCCTTAACCGGTCCAAGGCCCGCCCCTCGGCGGGCTTTTTCTTGTCAGCCGCCACTTTGTTCGGTGTCCGTAAAGCTCGCGCCTATCCCTGGAAGTTTCGAGATTCGTGGTTAAGCAACAGGGTTAAACGCCTTTTAACCTTTGCAATTCATTATCCACGACTGAAAGCCAATCGCATTTCGGGCGGGATCTCCGTTTCGAGCTTCTCAGGGGTGACAAGCATGTTCAATACAGCAAGAAAGGTCCTGCTCGCCTTACTGTTCGCAGGCTTGGCAGGGCCGCTGTTCGCAGCCGACCTAGTGGAACCGATGGTCGAAGAGGCTCCGCCTCAGGCCGTCTACGAGCAACCGGTCGAGGTCGGCGGCTGGTATATCCGCGGCGATATCGACTATCACAAGTCGACCGTGCGCGGCATCGACTATATGACCTACACCGTCGATCCCTGTAACTGTACGGTCACGCCCGGCACCAGAAGTTTCGATTTCGGCAAGCTCAAGGGCGGTTTCTCGCTCGGTGCCGGCGTTGGTTACAAGATCAACGACCACTTCCGGACCGACCTGACGGCCGACTATTGGTTCAAGTCGAACTTCAACGGCGGCACCTCGGACATCAACGGTACTTCGACCGAAGTATCGAAGATGAGCGCCCTGCTGCTGCTTGCCAACGCCTATGTCGATCTCGGCACCTACCATGGCATCACGCCTTACGTTGGCGCCGGCATCGGCGGCGCCCGCGTCAAGTGGGATGATGTCTACGACCCGAACACCACCGAGTTCAATCCCGGCAGATCAAGCTGGCGTTTCGCCTACGGTCTGATGGCCGGCGCTTCGTACTGCCTGACCGACAAGATCATTCTCGATGCCGGCTACCGCTTCTCCCATATTCAGGGCGGCCGCATGTTCGACTGGAACATCACCAGCTCCGGTCCCGGCTTCGATCGTGGCATCAACACGCACGAAGTGCGCGGTGGCCTGCGCTACCAGTTCGGTGGCAGCAACGGTTGCGCCGCGCCGGTCGTGGCCTACCAGCCCGAACCCGAGCCGATCTACACCAAGTAACAGCATCTACATTACTTCCATTCTTCACAAACCGCCCGGCCTCAGCCGGGCGGTTTTTCGTTGGGCCGCCTGGAATCGACAGGGGAAATGAATTCGCTAACGCTCTGTTAGCCTTAACCGGCACTTAACCACTATGGTTAACAATGCTCCTTGAAACGATGGCTGCCGCTGCGATTGCGGGCTGCGCCAAATTCGGGAGTCGGGGACCATGAAACTTACATCGCGTATGGCGCTGGCGCTCGGTGCACTGGCCTTCCTGCCGCTGACGCCGGTGCACGCGGCCGACTACGATCCGCCGATCTATGTCGACCAGGCGCCCGACTACGTCCCGGTCGAGGTCGGTTCCGGCTGGTATCTGCGCGGCGACGTCTCCTATCTGGCGCAGAAGAGCTTCGACAATCATGATTTCGCCACCGAAACCGCAGCCTTCAGCGACAAGGAAGATCCGATCTTTGCCAGCATCGGCTTCGGCTACCATTTCAACGACTATCTGCGCGCCGACCTCAATCTCGGCTATCTGCCCGGCAACGAGATCGGCGTCGGCTATGACGATTCAGCGACTGCCGCAGAGCCGACCGTAGCGTCGGCATCCCTTAAGAACTACGCCTTGTCGGGCATACTCAACGGCTATGTCGATCTTGGCACCTATGTCGGCATCACACCCTATCTCGGCGCCGGTATCGGCATCGTCCGCAGCAAGCGCACCCTGTCGGCAAGCTATTTCACCGACAATGGCGACGACACGGACGATTTTGCTGTAAGTGACAGCAAGACCCAGTACTCGCTGGCCTACACGCTGAATGCGGGCCTCGCCTATCAGGTATCGAAGAACGTTTCCGTCGACCTGGGCTATCAGTATTTCTCCGCCCCGGACGCCGAATATGTAGCCGCCGAGAGCCTAGATTCCTATCCGATCCGCAAGGGGATCAGCAATCATCAGGTCAAGCTTGGGCTGCGCTACGATCTCTGGTAGGCGCAGCGAGCATGTGGATCAGAACGGCGGATCTTTCGGGGTTCGCCGTTTGCGTTTGAAGTCACGACATCCTGATCGGGGATCGCCGGTATCCCGACAGCGACAGAAACTTTCCTCTTGACGCCCGAAGGCTGAACGCATATCGCCGTCCGTGGGCCACCCCTCCCCAACGAGGGGCCACTATCTGGAAGGATAGACCACGATGACGACGCATACGAAGCCCGGACTCCGTCCGGCAAACCCCAATTTTTCCTCAGGTCCCTGTGCAAAACGTCCCGGCTGGTCGGTCGAGGCGCTGAACAATGCCGCGCTCGGCCGTTCCCACCGCGCCAAGATCGGCAAGACCAAGCTCGAACAGGCGATCGAGCTGACGCGGGAAATTCTCCAGGTCCCGGCGGGTTACCGCATCGGCATCGTGCCGGCGTCGGACACCGGCGCGGTCGAGATGGCGCTGTGGTCGCTGCTCGGCGAGCGCGGCGTCGACATGGTCGCCTGGGAGAGCTTTGGCTCCGGCTGGGTCACCGACGTGGTCAAGCAGTTGAAGCTCGCCGACGTGCGCAAGATCGAAGCCGGCTACGGCGAACTGCCTGATCTCACCAAGATCGATTTCGACCGCGATGTGGTCTTCACCTGGAACGGCACCACGTCGGGCGTGCGCGTGCCGAACGGCGATTTCATTCCCGCGGACCGCAAGGGCCTGACCGTCTGCGATGCGACTTCCGCCGCATTCGCGCAGAGGCTCGACTTCGAAAAGCTCGATGTCGTCACGTTCTCCTGGCAGAAGGTGCTGGGCGGCGAGGGCGCTCACGGCATGCTGATCCTGTCGCCTCGCGCCGTCGAGCGGCTGGAGACCTACAAGCCTTCATGGCCGCTGCCGAAAATCTTCCGCCTGACCTCGGGCGGCAAGCTGATCGAAGGCATCTTCAAGGGCGAGACCATCAACACCCCCTCGATGCTGTGCGTCGAGGATTACCTCGATGCGCTCAACTGGGCGAAGTCCACCGGCGGCCTCGACGCGCTGATCGCCAGGGCGGATGCCAATGCGGCCGTCCTCGATCGCTTTGTCGGCAAATCCTCCTGGCTCGGTCATCTCGCCGTCCAGCCGGCGACACGGTCGAACACGTCCGTCTGCCTGTCCTTCACCGACCCGGACGTGTCCGCGCTCGACGCCGAGGGGCAGGCGGCTTTCGCCAAGGGGCTGGTGTCGGTGCTCGACAAGGAAGGCGTCGCCTACGATATCGGTGCCTATCGCGACGCACCGCCCGGCCTGCGCATCTGGTGCGGCGCGACGGTCGAGACGTCGGATCTCGAGGCGCTGCTGCCCTGGCTCGACTGGGCCTTCGCCGCGCAGAAGGCGTCGCTCAAAGCGGCGGCCTGAGATCATTCGCGGCGGCCTTCGGGCCGCCCATTCCCATCAGGATCAAATCCATTTCAAGGAGGCCGCCATGGCGCCCCGCGTTCTCGTCTCAGACAAACTCTCCCCCACCGCCGTGCAGATATTCAAGGATCGTGGCGTCGAGGTCGACTATCTGCCCGATCTCGGCAAGGACAAGGAAAAGCTCGCCGAAGTGATCGGCCAGTATGATGGCCTCGCCATCCGCTCGGCGACCAAGGTCACCGAAAAACTGATCAACGCCGCTACCAATCTCAAAGTCATCGGCCGTGCCGGCATCGGCGTCGACAATGTCGATATCCCGGCGGCAAGCCGCAAGGGCATCATCGTGATGAACACGCCGTTCGGCAATTCGATCACGACAGCCGAACATGCGGTGGCGATGATCTTCGCGCTTGCCCGCCAGATACCGGAAGCCAACGCTTCGACCCATGCCGGCAAATGGGAAAAGAACCGATTCATGGGCGTCGAGATCACTGGCAAGACGCTGGGCGTCATCGGCTGCGGCAACATCGGTTCGATCGTCGCGACGCGCGGCGTTGGCCTCAAGATGCACGTCATCGCGTTCGACCCGTTCCTGTCGGACAGCCGTGCCGAGGAGCTTGGCGTCGACAAGGTCGAGCTCGACGAACTGTTCGCCCGCGCCGATTTCATCACCCTGCACACGCCGCTGACCGACAAGACGCGCAACATCATCGATGCCGCGGCGATCGCCAAGATGAAGAAGGGCGTGCGCATCATTAACTGCGCTCGTGGCGGGCTGGTCGTCGAGGCCGACCTGATCGCGGCGCTGAAGAGCGGCAAGGTGGCCGGCGCCGGCGTCGACGTCTTCGAGGTCGAACCGGCCGAGAACAACGAACTGTTCGGCATGGAGAATGTGGTGGCGACGCCGCATCTCGGCGCCTCGACGACGGAGGCCCAGGAGAATGTCGCGCTCCAGGTTGCCGAGCAGATGGCCGACTATCTGATCAAGGGCGCCGTCTCCAACGCCATCAACATGCCGTCGATCACCGCCGAGGAGGCGCCGCGGCTGAAGCCTTTCGTCAAGCTTGCCGAAGTGCTCGGCGCCTTCGTCGGCCAGGTCACCGAGGATCCGATCAAGGAGGTCGAGATCCTGTTCGACGGCTCCACCGCGACGATGAATACGCGCGCGCTGATCAGCGCCGCACTCGCCGGGCTGATCCGGCCTCAGGTCTCCGACGTCAACATGGTGTCGGCGCCGATCATGGTGAAGGAGCGCGGCATCATCGTCGCCGAGGTCAAGCGCGACAAATCGGGCGTGTTCGACGGCTACATCAAGCTTACGGTGAAGACCGAGCACATGACGCGCTCGATCGCCGGCACATGCTTCTCGGATGGCAAGCCACGCTTCATCCAGATCAAGGGCATCAACCTCGATGCCGAGGTCGGCCAGCACATGCTCTACACCACCAATGCCGACGCGCCGGGCATCATCGGCCTGCTCGGCACCGTCTGCGGCGAGAACGGCGTCAACATCGCCAACTTCCAGCTCGGCCGCAACCGGCCGGGCGGCGATGCCATAGCGCTGCTCTATCTCGACGCGCCGTTCCCGGAAGCCGTGCTGGAAAAGGTCAAGGCGCATAAGTCGATCGACTCGGCCAAGCGGCTGCAGTTCGACATCAACGCGATGTGATCGAGGACAGGCGGTCGCCGACCCCCTCGTTGAGGCCGGCCGCCGCGGCGGCCGGTTCAGGTCAACTCGTCGGATCCATCGGAGACAGCCACGCGATGTCGGTAGACCAGTTCCCAACCCTTCCAGCCCGTAAACAGCAGGATGAGAACCACGATCAGCGATAGGACGAAGCCGGTTGGCATCACGGCCGCCGCTCCGCCGGCATACCGCGAGTACCAGTTGTAAAGCTCGATCAACACGACGAGTACATTGCCGCCGGCATGGAGCCATGCCGTCGTGAGATTGCGGATCTGAACATCGCCGAGAACATCCGTCAGGCCGGCAAGCGCAGCCAGGGCTGCCATGATCAGGCCTGCGCCGAGAAGCCAAAGCGACCCGGTGACCCATCCGGGATCGGCTGTTCGCCAGAAGATAAGATCGCAAACGAAGGCGCCGACAAAAAAGGCAATCGGAAACGGAATCAGCATGGGATGGATAGGGTGACCGGCAATGCTTGCCGTGCTGCGAGGGTTCGGGCTCATCATGTCGCCTCCCTGCCGTTCAAACTCCGCTGGAGGTGAAATGTTCCAAGTGAGGACGCGGCAGGGTTTATGCCGCTGTTTCCGGGCCATTGGCTAGATCCATGCTGTTCGCGTGAATCGCTGCAACGGGGAGAGCGTCAGCCGCCACATGTCATCTGCGGTGGTCCGCCACCGCCATCTTGCGCCCGCTGTATTCGGCAAGCCCGATGCCGCCCAGCACGAGCACCAAAGCCAGTGCCTGATAGAGGTGGAACGTCTCGCCGACGATCAGCACCGACAGCAGCGTGCCGAAGATCGGCACCAGATTGATGAACAGGCCGGCGCGGTTGGCGCCGATCAGTTCGTTGCCTCTGATGTAGAAGATCTGCGAAACGACGGAGGCGCCGATCGCCGTATAGACGATGACGGTCCAGCCGCGCGCATCGGGCATGATGACCTTGCCGGCGACGACCTCCCACAGGAAGAACGGCAGCGAAGTGACGAGTGCCGCAACCGACAGGGCCAGCATCAGGCTCTGCCAATGCATCACCGGTTTCAACCGCAGTCCGACCGAATAGCCGCTGTAGAGAAACACGGCGACCAGCATGATGGCATCGCCGAAATTGAGTTCCAGCGTCAACAGCCGGCGCGGGTCGCCATGGCAGGCGGTGAGGATCACGCCGGCGATGGTCAGCACGACGCCGACAATCTGCGCCCAGTTCACGCGCAGGCGGAAGAAGACGAAATTGGCAGTCATGATCAGGATCGGCATCGCCGCCTGTTCGATCGAGACATTGATCGCTGTCGTGTAGTTGAGCGCCGTGTAGAAGATGGTGTTGAACAGGGTGAAGCCGCTGGCGCCGAGGGCGACCAGCACGAACCAGTGCTTGCGGACGACCGGCCAGTCCTTCTGGATGGTCTTCCAGCCGATGGGCAGCATGATCGCCACGGCCAGAACCCAGCGCAGGAAGACCAGCGTCATCGGCGAGACGTGATCGACCGCCAGCTTGCCGGCCACCGAATTTCCGCCCCAGAGCAAGGTGGTGAGCAGCAGGAATATGTAGGCGCTTCGATGCATCGCGGGATTCCAGTCGCCGGAGCTGCGGTGTTTGCCGGCCTATTGCCCTCGCTCGCCCAAGTAAATGATGTCAAAGCCGAAAATTGTTGTGCCTCAGGGCATTTTCGACGGCAAAGAAAGGTCGCGCTCGCGAGGTCTTGACGTTATAGAGGCCTGTCGTTTCGAACCATATTCAAGCCGCTTGGCGGCGTCTCAAGGGAAAAGAAACATGGCCAATGTGGTGGTCGTCGGCTCGCAGTGGGGTGACGAAGGCAAGGGCAAGATCGTCGACTGGCTGTCGGAGCGGGCCGATGTCGTGGTGCGTTTCCAGGGCGGCCACAATGCCGGCCATACGCTGGTCGTCGACGGCAAGGTCTACAAGCTGTCGTTGCTTCCGTCGGGCGTCGTGCGCCAGGGCAAGCTGTCCATCATCGGCAATGGCGTCGTGTTCGACCCTCATGCTTTCGTCGCCGAGGTGGCCAAGCTCAAGGCGCAAGGTGTCGAAGTCGCACCGGATCGCCTGAAAATAGCCGAAAACACAGCGCTTATCCTGTCCCTGCATCGGGAGCTGGACGGATTCCGTGAGGACGCCGCATCCAATTCCGGGACGAAGATTGGCACGACCCGTCGTGGCATCGGCCCCGCCTACGAGGACAAGGTGGGCCGGCGCGCGGTCAGGGTGATGGACTTGGCGGATTTGGAAACACTGCCCGTGAAGGTTGACAGGCTGCTGACGCACCACAATGCGCTGCGTAGGGGGCTTGGCCATGCGGAAGTCACGCATGACGCGATCATGCAGGAATTGACCTCGGTCGCCGACGACATCCTGCCCTATATGGACCGGGTCTGGAAGATCCTCGACGATAAGCGCCGGGCTGGCGAGCGTATCCTGTTCGAGGGCGCGCAGGGCACGCTGCTTGACATAGACCACGGCACCTATCCGTTCGTAACCTCGTCGAACACGGTTGCCGGACAGGCTGCCGCCGGCTCCGGCGTCGGCCCAGGCGCCATCGGCTATGTGCTCGGCATCACCAAAGCCTATACGACACGCGTCGGCGAAGGTCCGTTCCCGACCGAGCAGAAGAACGAGGTCGGCGAATTCCTCGGCACGCGCGGCCATGAATTCGGCGTCGTCACCGGCCGCAAGCGCCGCTGCGGCTGGTTCGACGCGGTGTTGGTACGCCAGGCCGTCGCTGTCAACGGCATCAAGGGAATCGCGCTGACCAAGCTCGACGTGCTTGACGGGCTGGACGAGATCAAGGTCTGCACGGGTTATCGTCTCGACGGCGAGATGATCGATTATCTGCCGGCCAGCCAGGGCGCCCAGGCACGTGTCGAACCGGTCTACGAGACGCTCGAGGGCTGGAAAGGCACCACTGCCGGCGCGCGCAGCTGGAACGATCTGCCGGCCCAGGCCGTCAAATACGTCCGCTACATCGAAGAGCTGATCGGCGCCCCGGTCGCACTCCTTTCCACCAGCCCGGAACGGGACGACACGATACTTGTGACCGATCCGTTTCAAGACTAGTTTCTGAAGCCTTTCCGGGCATCGCGGCCGATTTGCGGGGGCCGGCGCGGAAACAAAATACAGGTCGACTGAAGCATGGCAGATTACGTTGCTATTCTGAAAAAGGCGCTCGGCAAGCATGGCGACGAGACGCCGGAAAAGCGTACGCGCATCTATGCCAGCGTTCGCACCATGCTGGCGAAGAAGCTTGAGGAATATTCGCCGCCGCCGGCCGCCGAAGCCATAGCCACGCAGATGCGTTCGCTGGAAGACGCGATCGCGAGTGTCGAGCGGGACTATGCCAAGAGCCTGCCGGAGACCGATCCGCTGGCGGAGCTGGAACACATCTTTTCGTCGATCGATCGCAACAAGAATCAGCCGAGCCATACACGGCAGCCGGCCAAGGCTGAATCGGCCTGGCCCGCACCGCCCGCTGCAAAGTCTGAATCTTATCAGCCCGCGCCACCACCTGCCGCCAAGGTCGAGCCGAGCTGGCAAAGGGCGACGCCGGCGCCTTCCCAGCCGGCTCGCGCCGACACGCCTCTTCCAGGTGTGGATGCCGACGAGGCGGAGGACGAGGCAGATGTCTTTTCCAGCGACGAAGAGCCGGTGTCGGACACCTTCCAGCGCCTGCGTCCCGCCGAGCGCAAGCGCAGCTATGGTGGGCTGATCGCGGCCGTCGTCGCTCTTCTGGTCGTAGCCGGCGGCGGCTACGGAATCTGGCTGAACAAGGATGCCTTCGGCAAAATGCTTGGGCTTGGCGGCAATCAGGTCGCCAAGACCGAGCCGGTGAAACCAGCGCCTGCCAAGCCGGCAACCGATGCCGCGGCAACGCCTCCGGCGCCCGCGGCTGGCGGCACGGAGGCCGAAAGCACGAAATTCACGCAGCGGCTGACGCCGCAGGGCAGTGAAGTCGACCCGGGTCCGGCCGGTGGCCAAAGCGGCATCGGCGAAGGCGAATCGGTCGCCGCGCTGACCACGCCGCCCTCGGCGACGAACGCACCGGCGATTTCCGCTCCGGCCGCAGGCACACCTGCCGCGGCAGCGCCCCCCGCTACAGGTGCCGCCCCCGCAACGCCGCCTGCCAACGGAGCTGCACCGGCAGCGCCGCCCGATGCTGCCGGAACGCCGCCCGCACCGGCAGCTGCGCCTGTGGAAACCGCTCTGCCTGTCGGCCAGAAGGCGATCTTCTACGAGGAGCGCACCAGCACCGCCCAGGGCTCCGCCGAGCCGGGCAATATCGTCTGGTCGCTGGTGCAGGAATCGCCCGGTGGCGACCTTCCGCCGGAGCCGGCGATCCGTGCCGAGGCCACCATTCCCAGCAAGGACATCCAGTTGCGCATGACCATCCGCCGCAACACCGATCAGACACTGCCGGCCAGCCATATCATCGAGATGATCTTCCTGACGCCCGACGGTTTCGAGGGCGGCGGTGTCGACAACATCCTGCGCGTCGCCATGAAGGGTTCGGAACAGGATGCCGGCAGCCCGTTGATCGGCATTCCGGCGAAGATCGCCGACGGCTTCTTCCTCGTCGCGCTCAACGATACCAAGGCCGACGAAGACGCCAACATGACCCTGCTTCGCGGCCAGGACTGGATCGACGTACCGGTCGTCTACAAGACCGGACGGCGGGCACTGCTGACCATGGAAAAGGGCATTCCCGGCGAGAAGGTGTTCGACGAGGCGATCAAGGCCTGGCAGGCCAAGACGGCTGGCTGAGAAGGAGCAGTTCAGAAGCCTTGGAACAGCATGTCGAGCGCGGAGACAATCTCGTCATGGTGCCTGGAAAGGCTTCCCTCTGGATCCGGCAATTCCGAGGCAGAGAAGGCTGACATAAACTGGGTGACCATCACATGATCTTTGCCATTTATGGCGAAGGTCGGGTTTAATCGGCGACCAGGAACCGGGGCTATCTTGGGCGGCATCAGCGGAATGATGATCCTGGTGCTTAGTCCTTCAAGAAGGTCTGATTGCACGTCGAGAAGATAACCGCCGCCCGCGGCATTCCTATAGAAATCATAACGCGCCATCAGAACGGCCGGTGTTTGGCCAGTGGCAGTCCGTTGCGTCTGACATACTCATTGGAGCTGTCGATAGCTTCCTTATTTTCTTCCTGCCATCGGCGCGTTTTTTCTGCCGAGATTGCTTTTGCAATGCCCTCTTCGGCGGCGCGTGAGATATTGATGCCCAAAGCTTTCGCATCGCTGATCAACCGAGAGTCGATGGACGTATTCACAGATTGTCGCTGAGGTTTTGACGTCGATTGAAGCATAAAGATCGCCTCCTTTTATGCGCATAATCTAGGCGCATAAAAGCCCCCACGCAATCCTTCACCCTTCCATTTCCTCGCGCAACATCTCCAGCTCCAGCCATTCTTCCTCGAGCGCCGCCAGCGTAGCGCGCTCCTTGTCGAGGGCGGCGATCGTCTTTTGGAACGAGGCCGGGTCGCGCTCGTAATAGGCCGGATCGGCGATGTTGTTCTCCAGCCTTGAGATCGAAGCCGTCACAGCCTCGATTTTCTTGGGCAGCGATTCCAGAGCGAATTTCTGCTTGAACGACAGTTTCTTCGCCGGCCCCTTTGGCGCGGCCGCTTCACTTCTGGTCGTCACGGGCGCTTCGCCGTTGTCGGCCTTCGCGCGCGCCTTGCGGTCGTCCAGCCGGGTGCCGCCGCGCTGCGCCAGCATGTCGGAGTAGCCGCCGGCATATTCGATCCAGCGGCCTTCACCATCCGGTGCGATCAGGCTGGTCACGGTGCGGTCGAGGAAATCGCGGTCGTGGCTGACCAGGATGACGGTGCCGGCAAAGCCAGCGACCAGTTCCTGCAGCAGTTCCAGCGTCTCGATATCGAGATCGTTGGTCGGCTCATCGAGCACCAGAAGGTTTGCCGGCCGCGCCAGCACGCGCGCCAGCAAGAGCCGTGCCCGCTCGCCGCCGGACAATTCGCGCACCGGGGTGCGTGCCTGCTCCGGCTTGAACAGGAAATCCTTCATGTAGGAGACGACGTGGCGCTGCTCGCCATTGATGACGAGGTTCTCGCCGCGCCCGTCGGTGAGATATTGCGCCAGCGTCTCCTGCGGGTCGACCGCCTCGCGCTTCTGGTCGAGCGTGGCGATCTCCAGATTGGTGCCGAGCCGCACCGAACCGGCGTCCGGCTTCATCTCGCCGGTCAGCATCTTCAAGAGCGTCGTCTTGCCGGCGCCGTTCGGCCCGACCAGGCCGACGCGATCGCCGCGCTGGATGCGGGTCGAAAACCCCTTGACCACGGTTAGATCGCCAAAGCTCTTCTCGATGTTCTTCGCCTCGATCACCAGCTTGCCGGACTCGGCGGCGTCGCTCGCCACCATGGTCGCCGACCCTTCGGCACCGCGATGGCCGCGAAAACGCTGGCGCATGGTCTGCAACTCGCCGAGCCGGCGCATGTTTCGCTTGCGCCTCGCCGTCACGCCGTAGCGCAGCCAATGCTCTTCGCGAACGATCTGGCGGCCGAGTTTATGCTGCTCGCGCTCTTCTTCCTCCAGGACCAGGTCGCGCCATTCCTCGAAATGGCCAAAGCCCTTGTCCAGCCTGCGGGTCTGGCCGCGATCGAGCCAGATGGTGGCGCGCGACACACGTTCGAGAAAGCGGCGGTCGTGCGAGATGACGATCAGTGCCGAGGAGGTGCGGATGAGTTCTTCTTCCAGCCATTCGATGACCGAGAGGTCGAGATGGTTGGTCGGCTCATCGAGCAGCAGGATGTCTGGCTCCGGCGCCATGACGCGGGCAAGGGCAGCACGCCTCGCCTCGCCGCCCGACAGGTCGTTCGGACGTTCCTCACCCGACAGTCCGAGATGCTCCATCAGATAGCTGGCGCGGTAGGGATCGTCGGCAGGGCCAAGCCCGGCCTCGACATAGGCGCGGACAGTGGCAAAGCCCTCCATGTCGGGCATCTGCGGCAAATAGCGGACAGTTGCCGAAGGCTGGCGGAACACCTCACCGTCCTGCGGCTCGATCAGGCCGGCGGCGATCTTCAGCAGGGTCGACTTGCCCGACCCGTTGCGGCCGACCAGTGCGATCTTGTCGCCGGCCGAAGCCGTCAAGGCGGCGCCATCGAGCAGCGGCGTGCCGCCGAAGGTCAGTTTTATCCCGTCGAGGTTGAGAAGGGGCGGGGCCATGTCAGCTTTCAGGTAAGGGATAGGGATGAGCGAGCAGCATCGCGCGGCCATGGCCGAGCGCGATTTCGAGGCGGCCCTTGACCTCGTTGGAAATGGTCAGCGACGAACCGAAGGCCACCTTGACGTGGTTCAGCGGCCATTTGGCGCCGGTGACGGTCAACCCGGCAAGCTCGGAAAAGCCGAGCACCGAAAACAGCGTGCCATCGGCATAGTCGAAGCCGGCCGTTCCGCGCAGCAGGGGAATGCCTTCCTGGGCGCCGCTGGTCAGGAGCACATCGGTCCCTGCTTCGGCCAGCCGCAAGGCAAGCGCCAGATGCAGGAAAGCGTGGTCGGCGCGCTTGCCGCCGAAAGCACCGGCGAGCACCAGCCGGGTCGCGCCGCGCTCGAGTGCTGCGGCGATGGCAAGTTCGCCATCGGTCTGGTCCTTTTCCGCCGGGAAGGTCCGGCGCGGCACGGAAGCGAGATCGTCCGGCAGGTTTGCCGGCACGGAATCGAAATCACCCACCCACAGCTCCGGCACGAGGCCCAGCAACTGCGCATGGCCTATGCCGGCGTCGGCGGCGATGACGCGGGAGCCTTCGGCCTGGCGGTCGAGCCGTGGCGTGCGGATGAGATCGCCGCCAAGCAGGATGGTGAATGTGCTCATATCGTGTGGCCCTTACCAGCCCGGCACGGGAAACGGAAGGCGGCAAACTCCCACTTGCGTGGCGGATCGGCCCGGCCTATGTGTCGAAACGCTCTAACGGGGTGCCGGACGCGATCTTCGCGGACCGGCTGAGAGGCAGTCTCGCCAACCCGCTGAACCTGATCCGGTTTGTACCGGCGGAGGGATTAGACGTTTCGGACAGTCCGACGCCTCAATTCCTTTCAATTCGAACGAAGGAGGCGCCGATGCGCACGCTTTTATACGCTCTTGTTTCAGCAACGGTCGTGGCCTTGTCCGGACCGGCCTTGGCCAAGGACAAGCTCACCGTCTACACCTATGAGAGTTTCACCGCCGATTGGGGTCCGGGTCCCGTGGTGAAGAAGGAATTCGAGGCCGAATGCAGCTGCGATGTCGAGTTCGTCTCGGTCGCCGACGGCGTCGCGTTGCTCAACCGCGTCAGATTGGAAGGCGCATCGACCAAGGCCGATATCGTGCTTGGCCTCGACACCAATCTCACCGCCGATGCCAAGGCGTCAGGCTTGTTCGCGCCGCATGGCGGCGTAACTGGTGTCAACGTGCCGGGTGGCTGGAGCGACGATACTTTTGTCCCCTTTGATTACGGCTATTTCGCTGTCGTCTACGACACCGAGAAGCTGAAGAACCCGCCGAAAAGCCTGAAAGAGCTGGTCGAAGGCAGTGCCGACGACAAGATCGTCATCCAGGATCCACGCACCTCGACGCCGGGCCTCGGCCTGCTTCTGTGGGTCAAGTCGGTTTATGGCGACAAGGCGCCGGAGGCCTGGGCCAAGCTCAAGCCGAAGGTGCTGACCGTGACGCCGGGCTGGAGCGAGGCCTATGGGCTGTTCACCAAGGGCGAGGCGCCGATGGTGCTGTCCTACACGACGTCGCCGGCCTATCACATGATCGCCGAGAACACCGGGCGCTACCAGGCGGCCTCCTTCGAGGAGGGCGAGTATCTGCAGATCGAGGTGGCGGGTATCACCACGACGGGAGCCAAGAATCCGCTGGCGGCCAAGTTTATGGCCTTCATGACCGGGCCTAAATTCCAGGATGCCATTCCCGAGACCAACTGGATGTTCCCGGCCGGCAAGACCGACAAGCCGCTCAATCCGGCCTTTGACAAACTGGTCAAGCCGACCAAGACCTTGCTGTTCAGCCCGCAAGAGGTCGCTGCCAATCGCAAGGCCTGGGTCGATGAATGGCTTGCGGTGATGAGCAAATAAGTTTGCTATCGAAGATGAGTGCTCTACGGCGCCCCCCTCTGTCCTGCCGGACATCTCCCCCGCTTGGGGGGAGATTGGCTGCCATCGGCGATTTCGCCAATCGCCAATGCTGCTGGAGTGAGCGAGGCGTCGAAATTGCCAATCTCCCCCCTTGTGGGGGAGATGTCCGGCAGGACAGAGGGGGGCGCGAAGGAACGCAATCCTTTGTAAGTGCCGCGATCCGGAGATTGGTGGTCCGGCGTGCGACGCGCAGCCTCTGATCCCCGCGTCAGCGCCGGCATTGTCGCGCTTGCCGCGATCGCGCTGCTGATCGGCGGCGCGTTTGCCGGCCTGCTTTTCGAGGGCGCCCATGATTTCTCGGGCGCCTGGGCAGCCTTCGATCCCTATCTGCTTCGCGTCATTCGCTTCACGCTCTGGCAAGCGGCGCTCTCGACGCTGCTTTCGGCCATCCCGGCGCTGTTCGTGGCGCGCGCTCTGTCGCGACATCCACGTTTCTTCGGCCGCGCCTTCATCCTGCAGATCTTCGCCGTGCCGTTGGCGCTGCCGGCTATTGTCGCAGCGCTCGGCATTCTGGCGCTTTATGGCCGTGCCGGCTATTTCGCCGGCGTGCTTGCCTTGATCGGCGGCGGAAGCTGGCCGGGTATCTATGGCCTGTCCGGCATCCTCGTCGCCCATGTCTTCTTCAACCTGCCGCTGGCGACGCGGCTGTTCCTCGAGGCGCTGCAGACCATACCGGCCGACCAATGGCGGTTGGCGAGCCAACTCGGCATGGCGGCGCGGCCGGCGTTCCGGCTGATCGAATGGCCAACGCTGCGCGCCGCACTGCCCGGCGTCGCCGGGCTTGTGTTCATGCTCTGCATCACATCCTTCACGATCGTGCTGACGCTCGGCGGCGGGCCGGCCGCGACGACGCTGGAGGTCGGCATCTACCAGGCCCTGCGCTTCGATTTCGATCCCGCGCGGGCCGTTACACTGACGCTGTTGCAGATCGCCCTGACCTTTATCGTTGTGCTGGCCCTGACGCGCCTGGGCGCCAATGTGGTCGGCGACACCAATTTGCCGGTCGCGCAACGCCGCTATATCTCGGTGAATCGGAGCGAGACCTGGTTGAACGCGCTAGTCATCATCCTGGCGCTGCTGTTCGTCGTTGGGCCGATGGCGGCAACCGTGATGGCCGGGTTGGGTGCGGATCTCGGCCGTTTGGCCAGCGAGGCCACTGTCCGGCAGGCAACGCTGACCAGCGCGGCGCTCGCCTTCCTGTCGGCACTGCTTTCGGTGATGCTGTCGCTGGCGCTGACCATGGCGCGGCGGGCACTGGCGCTGAACCGCCGTGCCGGCGCAAAGACACTGCTCGAACGCGCCGCCGATACAGGCGCCGGCTTTGTTCTTGTCGTGCCGCCGATCGTCGTCGGCGCCGGCTGGTTCCTGTTGCTGCGCCATGCCGGCGATGTCTTTGCCATCGCCCCGGTCATGGTCGTCACCGTCAACGCGGTGATGGCGATGCCGTTCGCCCTGCGCGCCGTGCGTCCCGCCTATGATGCGGCGAGCGAGCGTCACGAACGGCTCTGCGCACAGCTCGGCATTGCGGGCTGGAACCGGCTGATACTGGTCGACTGGCCGTCGCTGCGGCGCCCGCTCGCCACGGCCTTCGCTTTCGCCATGGCGCTGTCGCTGGGCGATCTCGGTGTCATTGCCCTGTTCGGCAGTGATTCCGTGCAGACATTGCCCTACCTTCTTCTGGCTCGGATGGGCAGCTACCGCACCGAGGATGCCGCCGGCCTGGCACTCCTGCTCGGCCTCGTCTGTCTCGCGTTGATCGTGGCGGCGCACTGGCTGGGAAGGGAGAAGGTCCGGGATGCGTGACGGGGCGGCCAGCAGGCTCGAGAAGGGCGCGCCGGTGCGGCTGGACAAGGTGTCGTTCAGTTATGGTGAGGTGCCACTTGTCTTCGACGTCGAGTTCGCCACGGCGAAGATCACCGCCATCATGGGTCCGAGCGGTTCGGGCAAGTCGACGCTGCTCAATCTGGTCGCCGGCTTCGAGACCCCACAATCGGGCCGCGTGCTGATCGGCGGGGCCGATGTCAGCGCCGAGCCGGCCTCGGCGCGGCCGGTGTCGATGGTGTTCCAGGAGAACAATCTCTTCGCGCATCTTTCCGTCGAGCAGAATGTCGGGCTCGGTCGCTCGCCCTCCCTGGGACTGACCGAGGCGGACCGCGCCGCGGTCGCCGAGGCGCTTGCGCGCACCGGTCTCGCGGGCAAGGAGAAACGCCTGCCGCGCGAGCTCTCCGGGGGCGAACGCCAGCGCGTCGCACTGGCCCGCGTGCTGGTGCGCGACCGACCGGTGTTGCTGCTCGACGAGCCATTCGCTTCGCTCGGACCCGCTTTGCGCGACGAGATGCTGAATCTGGTTGCTGCCGTTCATGCCGAACGCGCCATGACGGTGCTATTTGTCACCCACCAGCCCGAGGATGCACGCCGCATCGGCGAGCACATGGTGTTTGTCGACAATGGGTTGGTGGCCGCAACCGGCAAGGCTGATGATTTCTTTACCGGGGCTGGTCCGGAGGCGTTCCGGCGCTATATCGGCGCGGGTGCTGGATATTCCACATCACGCGATGTTGCCCGGAAGCGGACATAATTTACGGTCAAACCGGCTCCAGGCGATGTGGCGTTTGCTTGCCATGACCGGGGGAGTGTGGCTAGGTCGCCCTACCGGTCCGGCACAGGCCGTGATTTGCCTGCAGTATCCGCCGCCCGCCCTAAGGGACGGGCAACGGATGCTGCAGCAGTTTGAGATAGCGCATGACGCGTTCCGAAGATCGCCCCCGATTTTCGTGGTCATGCGCCGGGACCCGAAAGGAAGCCGTTCTGGCGATCGGCGCTAACACATTGGGAATGAAACCGCTGGCGCGTTTTCTCGCGCTGGCCGGTTTTGCCGTGGCGTTGGCAAGCTGCCAGATGTTCACGCCGCCGGAAGTTCAGGAATCCGGCTTCCAGCCTTCCGACAAGCCGATCACAGTGGACAATGTCGGCGCCAACAACAAGCTCGCCGAATTGGCCAAGGCGCAGCACCCGCGCATCCTGGCGACTTACGGCGGTGAATATTCCGACCCCAAGCTCGAGCGAATGGTCGCCAAGGTGGTCGGTAGTTTGACGGTGGTGTCCGCCAACCCGACACAGACCTATCGCATCACCATTCTAAATTCGCCCAACGTCAACGCATTCGCGCTGCCGGGCGGTTATCTCTACATCACCCGCGGCCTCCTGGCGCTGGCCAATGATTCGGCCGAGCTTGCCGCTGTAATCGCGCATGAGATGGGCCACGTCACCGCCAATCACGGCCTGCAGCGCCAACAGCTCGAGGCAGAGGAAGGCCTAGCGACCAAGGTGGTCTCCGATGTGCTCGGCGACAGCCCGACCGCCAAGGCGGCGTTGATCCGCGGCAAGCTGAGGCTGGCGCAATTTTCGCGCAACCAGGAGCTGGAAGCCGACGCCATCGGCATCAAGTCGATCGGCGAGGCCGGCTACGATCCTTTCGCCGCAGGCCGCTTCCTTCAATCGATGTCGGCCTATACCGATTTCCGCTCGATCAGCGGCGCCACCGACGCTAGCCTGGACTTCCTGGCCACGCACCCCAACACGCCGCAGCGCATTGATCTGGCGCAGCGCCATGCCCGCCAGTTCGGCGCGCCGGGCGTCGGCACGCGCGACCGCGATTCCTTCCTCGCCGGCATAGACGGCCTGCTCTATGGCGACACGCCCGAGGAAGGCTACGTGCGCGGCGAAACCTTCCTGCACCCGGGCCTTGGTGTGTCGTTCACGGTGCCGGACGGCTTCATCATCGACAATTCGGCAGCAGCGGTGACGGCCACCGGCCCCGGCGACATAGCGATCCGTTTCGATGGCGTTTCCATCGACAAGAACCGGGCGCTGACGGACTATATCCGCAGCGGCTGGGTGGCTGGTCTCGTCGACAGTAGCGTCAAGCAGGAAACCATCAACGGCAATGAGGCGGCGACCGCGCATGCCGGCGCCGAAGGCTGGCAATTCGACATAGCGGTGATCCGCGCTGGCGGCCAAGTCTACCGGCTGCTGACCGCGGCCCCTTCCGCCAGCGCGTCTCTGGACACGATCGCCCGTTCGGTAAGCGGCTCGTTCCGGATACTGAGTGCTGCCGAAAAGGCGGCGCTGAAGCCGCTGCACATCCGCGTCGTCACCGTCCAGCCTGGGCAGACGATGGGTTCACTTTCGGCGCAGATGGTCGGCGTCGACCGCAAGCTCGACCTGTTCCGCGTCCTCAACGCGCTGTCGCCCGGTGCCGCCGTTTCGGCCGGCGACAAGGTCAAGATCGTCACCGACAAGTAGGCGCCGCTGGACGCCTGCCGCCGTTCAGGCGGCAGTCGCCATGAACTCCGGGTTCTGCTTCACCAATGCGACCTTGAGCTTTTCCATGGCGCGGGCCTCGATCTGGCGGACGCGTTCCTTGGAGATGCCGAGGGTTTCGCCGAGCGCTTCGAGTGTCGCGCCCTCGTCGTTCAGCCGCCGTTCCTCGATGATCCTAAGCTCCCGTGCGTTGAGCGCGCGAAGCGCCTCCCTCAGCCAGAGCGAGCGGCGCGCGACATCGATCTTGTCGCCGACGATCTCGTCGGGCAGCGGATCGTCCGAAATCAGGAAATCCATGCGCTCGGTCGAACCCGCATCGTCGGCAATAGGCATGTTGAGCGAGGAGTCGGGCGCCGAGAGCCGCGAATCCATCATCGCCACATCGGCTTCGGAGACGCCAAGCGCCTCCGACACTTCGCGATAGAGCGTGGCGTTGGAGAGCGGCTCCGTGCCATTCGCCAACCGCGCGCGCAGGCGTCGCAGGTTGAAGAACAGCGCCTTCTGGGCCGAGCTGGTGCCGCCACGCACGATAGACCAGTTGCGCAGGATATAGTCCTGCATCGAGGCGCGGATCCACCATGTCGCATAGGTCGAGAACCGCACCTCGCGCTCCGGCTCGAAGCGGGCGGCGGCCTCGAGCAATCCGACATGACCCTCCTGGACCAGATCGCCGAGCGGCAGGCCGTAATGGCGGAACTTGGAGGCCATGGAAATGACCAGCCGCATATGGGCGACGGTGATTGAGTGCAGCGCGTTCTGGTCGTTGTCCTCTTTCCAGAGCAATGCAAGCCGATGCTCTTCGTCACGCTCGAGGTAGGGAGCCTTCATTGCCGCGCGGACCATGATCCGTCCTGCCGTGTCTTCCATCATGAGGCGCTCCCTGGGTGGTGCGAATGACTTTGCAAAGTTGGCTGCCGCCCGGGTTGAAATGCCGGCGTCGTGCCCTAGAACAGCCAGAACTGCCATGCGCGGGAAAGGTTCCGCGACCGCAGCGGCGCGATTGTGTTGCCTGAAGGATTCTCAGGGGGTCCGAGATGGCTGCAATCACGAGTGGAAAGTACCGTTTAGAGAATATGGTTTCATAAACCCGCTGTTTTTGAAATTCAGTTCCTTATTTTTTCGGCTTGCATCTGTCAGTTTCCAGCGCTCACAAATATGCCGGCCAGCCGGCCAAGGACGGGATCACAGAAAAATGAAATGGCTCAAGTCGCTCATTATCGCCGGAACGCTGCAGGCCCTGGCTGTCGCTTCAGGTCATGCCGGCCCCAATCTCGACCAGATCAAGCACGCCGGTGTCATCAAGATCGGCACGGAAGGCACCTATGCGCCGTTCACCTACCATGACACGTCCGGTGCACTGGTCGGCTTCGACGTCGAAATCGCCAAGGCGATTGCCGAGAAGCTTGGTGTCCAGGCCGAGTTCCTCGAAGGCAAGTGGGATGGACTGATCGCCGGCCTCGACGCCAATCGCTACGACGCCGTCATCAATCAGGTCGGCATCACCGATGCCCGCAAAGCCAAGTACGATTTCTCCGATCCCTACATCGCCTCCAAGGCGGTGCTGATCGTGCGCGGCGACAACACCGACATCAAGAGCTTCGCCGATCTCAAGGGCAAGAAGTCGGCGCAGTCGCTGACCTCGAATTTCGGCAAGCTGGCCGAAACGAACGGCGCCGAGCTGGTCGGCACCGATGGCTTCGACCAGTCGATCCAGCTGCTTTTGACCGGCCGCGCCGACGCCACGATCAATGACAGCCTGTCGTTCCTCGACTTCAAGAAGCACAAGCCCGAAGCCAATGTGAAGATTGCCGCGCAAGAGGAAAACGCCGACTATTCCGGCGTCATCGTGCGCAAGGGCGATCCGGAACTGGTCGCCGCGATCAACAAGGCGCTGGCCGACATCAAGGCCGACGGCACCTATAAGAAGATCGCCGACACCTATTTCGGCCAGGATGTTTCGAAGTAATCTACGAGGCGAGCCGCTCCGCGGCCATGAGACACATAGAGCGGCGAGCCGTCTTTGACGGCCCGCCGCTTTTGTCGTGATATGGCAGACGCATTCTCGCCTTGACCAAGCTGCTTCGACCAATCTGGAGGGTCATACGTGCCGCACTGGCTGCAACTGATGCTGGAGTCGCTGCCTTCGCTGCTGTGGGCGGCGCTGATCTTCACCGTGCCGCTGACGCTGTTGTCCTTCGCCTTGGGGCTGGCCGTTGGGTTGGGTGCTGCACTCGCCCGGCTGTTCGGCCCCAAGCCGCTGGTCGCGCTTGTGCGCTTCTATGTCTGGATCTTCCGGGGTACGCCACTTTTGGTGCAGCTGTTCCTCATCTTCTACGGCCTGCCGTCGGTCGGCATCCTGCTCGACGCCTTCACGGCGGCGTTGATCGGATTCACGCTCAACATCGGCGCCTACACGTCGGAAATCATCCGCGCGGCAATAGGCTCGGTGCCGAAAGGCCAGTGGGAAGCCGCCTATTCGATCGGCATGACCTGGGGCCAGGCGATGCGGCGTACCATTCTGCCGCAAGCCGGCCGGGTCGCGGTGCCGCCGCTCTCCAACACCTTCATCTCGCTGGTCAAGGACACGTCGCTGGCCGCCGCCATCACCGTGCCGGAGATGTTCCAGGCGGCGCAGCGCATCGTCGCCACCACCTATGAGCCGCTGATCCTCTATGTCGAGGCGGCGATCCTCTATTTGGCGCTGAGTTCGGTGCTGTCGGCCTTGCAGACGCGGTTGGAGACCCGGCTCAACCGCTATGGCGGCTTCCTGGAGGCGCGCTCATGATCGGCCTCAGCAACATCGAAAAGCGCTTCGGCGACAATCTCGTGTTGAAGGGCGTGAC
>NZ_RZOL01000480.1:0-4296 GCF_004022985.1 Mesorhizobium sp. M7A.F.Ca.ET.027.02.1.1
ATCGCGCACCGCCCGGAACAGGAATTCATTGCCCGACAGACGAGCCAGTTCGATGTGAAAATCCATGCCGACGCGATGCCATTCCTCGCGCGGCGTGTCGTTGTCGCAGGACTCGAGCATCGCCTCGATGACATCGACGGCGCTCCGGTCCGCCAGGCCGCATGTCAGGCGAAGTGCCGCAACCTCGACCGCCTCCCTGTAGACGGCGATCTGCTCGAGTTCAGCCAGATTGATCGGCGACACCGTCCAGCCACGTCCGTCCCTGCCGACCAGGCCCTCGGTCTCAAGCCGCAGAAGTGCTGCCCTGACCGGGGTTCGCGACGCGCCGAAGCGGCTCTCGATCCAGCGCTCGGTCAGCTTCTCGCCGGGACCGATCTCGAGGCCCAGGATCATTTGCCGAAGCTGTTTTTCGACGCTCTGCATCTGCGACATTGTCGTTTCCATTTTCTGATCGTTGCTGGCGATCGTTTTGCCGGCCGCCTTTTCCGATCACGTTTGAGACGGTCGCATTGACAGCGGTCAAGCTTGCGTCCATCAGGGGCACCATCTTGGTATCCCAAATTGGTATCCGCAGCAAGCATCGATAAGAGTTGCTGGGACAGGACATATGACATGCAGCAGCAGAACACGCCCCCGGCGACCGACAGCACCTACAACATCCACTGGCGGCGCAATCTGTTCGTGTGCGTTGCCGGATCGTTTTCGACGCTTGTCGCCATGACGCTGCTTTTGCCGTTCCTGCCGCTCTATATCGAGCAGCTCGGCGCCGAGGGCCACGCGGCGGTCGTGCAATGGTCGGGGATTGCCTATGGCGCGACGTTCTTCGCGGCGGCGCTGGTGGCGCCGCTCTGGGGACGTCTCGGCGACCGCTACGGCCGCAAGGTGATGCTGGTTCGCGCCAGCTTCGGCATGGCCATATGCATGTCGCTGACCGGCATGGTGCAGACGGTCTGGCAACTGGTGCTGCTGCGGCTGCTGATCGGGTTTGCCGGTGGCTATTCCTCGGGATCGACCATCCTCGTTGCCATGCAGACGCCGAAGGAACGCTCCGGCTGGGCGCTGGGCCTGCTGTCGGCCGGCATCACGGGTGGGGCTCTGGTCGGCCCACTGGTGGGCGGCGCCCTGCCGCCGCTGATCGGCATCCGCGCCACCTTTCTCCTCTCCGGCGGCGTCATCTTCCTGGCGTTCCTGGCGACCACGTTTCTGATCAAGGAGAATCCCCGGCCGAAAACAGCAGACGCCGCGTCGAAGCAGAAGCAGAAAGGCGGCTGGGCACAAATCCCCGACAAGCGGCCTGTCGTCGCCATGCTGGCGACCGGCATGCTGTTGAGCTTCGCCACCATGTCGATCGAGCCGATCATCACCGTCTATGTGCAGCAACTCATCGAGGATCAGAGCCGCGTCACGCTGATATCAGGCGTCGTCATGTCGGCGGCGGCCCTTGGCGCCATCCTGTCGGCTTCGCGCCTCGGCAAACTCGCCGACCGCGTCGGCCACTGGAACGTCATCATCGGCGCGCTTGCCGTCTCGGCACTGCTGCTGATCCCGCAGGCCTTCGTCACGCAAAGCTGGCAACTCATCGGCCTGCGTTTCCTGATGGGCCTGGCGCTGGGCGGGCTCTTGCCCTGCATCACCAGCGTGATCCGCCACAATATTCCCGATGGGGTCGGCGGCAATGTGCTCGGGTTGTCGATTTCCGCCCAGTATGTCGGGCAGGTCGCCGGTCCCCTGCTCGGCGGCTTTGCCGGTGGCCATTTCGGCATGCGCTCGGTGTTTCTGGGCACATCCGTCTTGATGGCCGGGGGCGCGGTGTATAACTGGCTGGCACAGTCGCGCCGCGAGCAGGACATGCTCGCCAAAGCCGGCAAGTCCTGACGGGATTGGGCATCCCCTGATATCACGGAGCCATGGACATGAGCACGGCCGAACGACCTTCCGACAACAGCGGCCGTATCCTCGTCCTGGCCGGCGGCCTGTGCGGCGCCGCCGGCGTGGCGCTGTCGGCCGCGGCGGCGCATCTGGGCGGCGCCTTCGTCGGCACCGCCGCATCCTTCCTGCTGATGCATGCGCCGGTCTTCCTCGCCGCCGGATTGCTTGGGGCGAACCGGATGCTGCGCATCGGCAGCCTGATCCTGCTGGTTGGGCTTCTGCTGTTCTGCGGCGATCTGCTGGCCCGCGATTTCATCGGGTCGCGGCTGTTCCCGCTGTCGGCGCCGATCGGCGGCACGCTACTCATTACCGGCTGGCTGGCGATCGCCGCCTCGGCGCTGGTGCGCATGCGTTCCTGACGCCTGCCCGCGCCAAATGTAAAAGCGTGGGCTGCTAGTCCTGCCGGCGCTCGGGCTTGATGAGCAATTCGCGATGCGTCGCCGCAGCTTCGCCAACCAATGCCGTTCCGGCCTCTTGGAGGCCGGCGCGATGCCCCAATAGTTGCGGTAGATGTCTTCGAACAGATAGCTGACGGGATGCATGATGTGCGCTCCTTTTAGTCTTTGAATCGATCCAATCGACAGACGCGAAAAACCGACCCCGATCAGCTCCGCTTGCGCTCCACAAGGAACCGCAACTCGCGAACCCATGGGCTGGCTTTGCCACGGCGCTTCTGCGTCGTGGTGTTCGACGAGATGCTCCAGTCGTTGCGGTAAATATCTTCGAACAGAAAATTGACGGGATGCATGGCATAACTCCCCTAAATATGTTGAATCGATCCAATCTAGAGAACCACCGTTCGCTTGGATCGATTCAAACATACGCCTTGCCGAGACTGTGATCAAGTCAAAATTTGAACCGATCCAACGAAAGTGTTAGATGGAAGGAATCCAGGAGACGAAGATGGCGCCATTGACCTCTGCAAAGACAAGACCGGTCCGTCTGGCGGACATTGCCAAGGCGGCCGGCGTGTCGCACGGCACCGCGTCCAACGTGTTCGCCCGGCCGGACATCGTGCGCGAGGAGGTCCGCGAGCGGGTCAAGGCGGCAGCCGAGGCCATGGGATATGGCGGACCGGATCCCAAGGGCCGGCTGCTGCGCGCCGGCAAGGTCAATGCCATCGGTGTCGCGACCGCGGAACCCCTCTCCTATTTCTTCGACGACCCCTTTGCCCGGGTGATGATGGCCAGCATCTCGCAGGCCTGCGACGCGACCGGTGCGGGGATTTCGCTGGTCTCCGCAGCCAACAACGAACAGCTTGCCTGGAACATACAGAGTGCGTTGGTCGACGGTTTCATCGTCTTTTGCGTCGATGGCGGTTCAAGGCTGGTCGAACTGGCGCGTGAACGCAAACTCCCTTTTGTCGCGCTCGATCTCGATTCGGACGACGACGACGCCGTCGCGGCGATCGGCGTCGACAACATTGCCGGGGCTGGCCTGGCCGCCCGCCACCTGACCGAACTCGGACATCGCCGCTTTGCCGTGCTTACCCTGCCCTGTGCCGACGCAGGCTTCGGCCCTACCACAAGGGAGCAGGTGGAAATGGCCCTCTACTCCGCTACGCGCGACCGCTTGCGTGGCTATTTCGCTGAACTCTCCCGGGTCGGCGTCGACGTCTCGCGGGTGCCTATCTACGAAACCGTCAATGACGAGAAGAGCGTTTGGGCCGGCCTCGACCATATTTTCGCCGGTGCCGAGACGCCGACAGCCATTCTGGCGATGTCCGACAGGATGGCGCTCCATGCGCTGGACTGGCTGCGGCAGCACGACATTGCGGTGCCGGGCGATGTTTCGGTCGTCGGCTTCGACGGTGTTCCGGAGGGGGCGGTTTCCAAGCCGCCGCTGACCACGATCGTCCAGCCGATCGCCGAGATGGGCCGCCTTGCCGTCAAGGCGATCCTTGAAAATGACGGTTCGTTCAGCCGGCAATCGCTGCCGGTCCAACTCGTGGTGCGAGCCTCATCCGGCCCCTCGCCCGCCTGAGCTCAACGGCCCATTCTTGTCGCCATGGCCGGCATCGCGAAGGATGCAGCATGGACGGGCGGTGCGGCGTTGTGAGCCGGCCTGCTTTTGCCGGACCAGCCAAGGCCCGATAGCCATTCGAGATAGTAGGCGAGCGCGAACTGCATGACGATGCCGGCCGATATCAACAGGCTGTCATAGGCAAATCCGCCCGGATTGATCAGCTTCAGCACTTGCGCCGCCATTGCAAGCACCGTGCCGGCAATGAAAACCGGCAGCGATCGTTTGCCCAATATGACAAGCGGATGATCGCGTCCGGTGCGAAACAGGTTCGAGACCGCCGGGAATGCCACGATCAGGTAGCTCACCGCCAATATATGCAGCAGCATCGGCAGCGACAGCAAC